>CAMLOA010000156.1 GCA_946481445.1 uncultured Devosia sp.
ACAATGATGTCACCAGCCGCGCCACTGTTCTCTATTGCGAAATCGGTAAATTGATGGGTACCTTCGGTCCCTGCTTCATAGAGAAAAATGTCGTTGATATCGACCGCTGCCGTATCGAGCAGCTGCTGCTTCGTGACCACCGAGATGGACGACGCCAAATCCTCAACTACATGCTGCCCGGGGATCTGCTTGGCCTGCAGGGCTCGGTGATCGGGGAAATGCAGCATTCGGTAGAGGCTCTGTCGCCGCTGGTGCTCTGCGTGTTCCAGAGGAACCGGCTGGACGAATTGTTCCGGCATCACCCGGGGCTGGGTTTCGACATCACCTGGCTGGCGGCGCGCGAAGAGCGCATGCTCGATGACCACCTGCTGAGCCTGGGCCGGCGCAGCGCCATGGAGCGGGCCGCATACCTCATTGCCTTCCTCTACCACCGGGCGGCTTCGGTGGGGCTGATGAGCGACCGCAACATCTACATACCCATCACCCAGCTGCATGTGGCCGATACGCTGGGGCTGTCGATCGTCCACACCAACAAGACGCTGCGCAAGCTGGCCGACCGCAAGCTGATCCGCTGGCTCGACCGGTCCTGCGAGGTCCTCGATGTGGCCGGGCTGATGGAACTGGCCGATTGGGACGGGCCTCCTGATCGGCGGCGACCTCTGATATGATGGACATGGTCGCAAATCGGCCATGCCGGCAGGCCAGATGAACGGGTCACAGCAACTGGCCGGCTCGGGCCGATCACGGGTCGCAAGGATGTCCGCGGTGGGGGAGATATCAGCAGAGGGTCGCCTGGCCCGGGTATTCCGCCGCCCGGTCGCGCAACGCTTTGCCGTCTTCGCATCGCTGACCCTCGTCACCCTGGCCGCGTCGGCCGCGCTGATCCTGGTGCAGGGCATCGAGCGGCAACTGGGCGACGTGGTCCACACCTACGAAGTGCGCAACCATGCCAGGGAACTGACCATCGCGCTCAGCGAGGCCGAAAGCAGCCAGCGGGGTTTCGTGCTGACGCGCGATGCGAGCTATATCGAGCCCTATCTGCGGGCCAGCGCGGCGATCAGTACGCGCATGCTGTCGCTGATCGCGGCGACCGAGGACGATTCCCAGCAGGCAGAGCGCGTCGCCAGCATCGTCTCGGAGATAAAGGCGAAGGCTGCCGAGATGGAACGGACGGTGCAACTGGTCAATGACGAGCGCAGCGGCGAGGCCCAGACGCTGATCGAGACCGGCCTGGGCGACCGGCTCATGGACCATGTGCGGGGAACTCTCGAAACATTCATCATTGATGAGAACCGCAAGCTGCTGGACCGCAACCGGGGCATCGACGATTCGCGGCGCTGGCTGGTCGGGGCCATCGTGGCGGCCCTGGCCGGGGCGGTGCTGCTGGCCTATGCGCTGTTCGTGCGAACGCGGCAGGAGATGAGTGAACTGACCCTGAGCCAGCGCCTTCTGGCCAGCGAGAACGACAAGCTGGAAGCCCATGTGCGGGAGCGGACACGCGCAGTGGAAGAGGCGAGGGCCCATGCCGAGCACGAGCGCGAGCGGGTCGAGGCGTTGCTGCAGGACGCCAACCACCGCATCGGCAACTCGCTGGCCACCGTATCTTCCCTGCTGGGCCTGCAGGTGCTTCGCAGCAGGTCGGCGGAGGTCCGCCAGGCGCTGGAGGCGGCCCGCCTGCGGGTGCATGCGATAGCCTCGGCGCACCGCCGATTGCGCTTGGGAAGCGACCTCGAGACGGCGAGCGCCAACGACTTCATCGAGGCCGTGATCGAGGACATCGCGGCGACGATGGGCGACACCAGCAAGGTGACGCTGAAGGCGGATGTTAGCCCGATCATGGTGGGCGGACGCGATGCGACGACGCTGGGCATCCTGGTGGGCGAGCTGGTCACCAATGCCCTCAAGCATGCCTTTCCCGATGGCCGGCCGGGAACCATCCACGTCGCCCTGGCTCGTGATGCCGACGGCGTCCCGACGCTCACCGTGACCGATGACGGGGTCGGCCTGCCCGAGGGCGTGGAGCCGCAAGGGGAGAGCGGGCTCGGATCGGTCATCATCAGGCAATTGGCGCACCAGTTCGGCGGCGAGCCGCACTATTCCAGCCCCGAGCAGGGCGGCCTGCAGATCCGCGTGCCGCTGCCCGGCATAGAAACCCTGCCGGGGGATGGGGCATGACCAAAGGGCAATTGGCGCCGAGGCACTTCGTGGCCATCCTCAACCGCGATGGCGGAACCCTGCGCACCATGGATCTCGATGCCTATTGCGCCGAGGCCAAGGCCACGTTCGAGCGGCACGGGCACACGCTGGACTGCCAGGTTGTGCCCGGCCGGCAAGTCGAAACCGTACTCAGGAAAGCGGCGCGCACCAAGGGGGTTGATGCCATGATCGCGGCCGGCGGGGATGGCACAATCTCCACCGCGGCCGGGATAGCCTTTGACACCGGCATGCCCCTTGCCGTGCTGCCGGCGGGGACGATGAACCTGTTCGCCCGGGCCCTGAAGGTGCCGCTGGACCTGTCGGAGGCCCTTGAGGCCATCGCAACGGGGGAGGAGGCCCGGGTGGATATCGCCACCGCCAATGGCCGGCCGTTCGTGCACCAGTTCGGGGTCGGCATCCATGCGCGCCTCGTGCGCATCCGTGACCAGATGAGCTATGGCAGCCGCATGGGCAAGATGCTGGCCAGCCTGCGCGCCATCGGCACCGCGGCGATCGATCCGCCGCAGTTCGATGCCGACCTCAAGACCGGCCGCGGCGTTGAGCGGCGGCGGGTCTCCGGCATAGCGGTCTCCAACAATCCGCTGGGTGAAGGCCAGTTGCATGCCAACCAGCTCGATGCGGGCGTGCTCGGCGTCTATGTGGCCGACGCCGTGACCACGGCCGAACTGCTCAGGCTTGCAGTGGACGTGTTTGTCGGCAGCTGGCGGCAGAGCCCGTTTGTGTCCGAGAAGGAAGTCCGCGAGGTCACGCTGAGCTTCCCGCGGCGCAAGCGCGGCGCACAGGCGGTCATCGACGGCGAACTGGAAACGCTCGACAAGACCGTGGTGCTCAAGGTTCATCCCGGCGCACTCCGCGTCATCCGGCCCAGAAGTGCAGTGCCGGTCGAGAAAGTATGAAGGTGTTGCAACCAGTTACCGATCCATGCGTTGCTGACGATTGCGGCCAATCGAATTGAAGAGACGCGCAGGCGGCTGCGCGAGCGTCAGGACGGCAAGTGACAGAGACAGGGGACCGCCTTCCGGAAAGTGTCCGGAAGCGTGTGGACGATCCGGAGCGGCTGCGGGCGCTGCAAATGCTGGATATGGTCGACAGTGAACAGGACGGCGACTTCGACCGGCTGAGCCGGACCGCCGCCCATGTGGCGGGAGCCGAGATCGGGCTCGTGACACTGGTGGATTCGGAGCGCCAGTGGTTCAGCGGCAGCTTCGGCGTCGGCGCCATGCGCGAGGCCGACACCGAGACCTCATTCTGCGCCCATCTCATCGCATTGCCGCAACCCGAGGAAGCCCTCGTCGTCCTCGATGCCAGCAAGGACGGCCGCTTCGCGGACAATCCGCTGGTCACCGGCCCGCAGGCCATTCGCTTCTATGCCGGCATGCCCATCGTCATTTCGGGGCAGAAGGTCGGAAGTCTCTGCGTGCTCAGCAAGCAGGCCCGCGCCGCCGTTGACCAGGGCATGCTCGACCAGTTGCGCAATCTGGCCGAGCTGGCTGCGGCACTCTACACACTCAAGGAAGAGGCGCGCGTGCGCGCCCGTACGGCGGCCGCGCTCATGCGCGAGGAGTGGCGTCACGCCCTCACGCTCGAAGCCGGCAAGGTGGGCAGCTGGATGTGGGACATCCGCAGCGGCGAGGTCGTGTGCAACGATACGTTCAGGCGCATGTACGACCTGCCCGAGACGGGGCCGATCCATGTGGACCAGATCCTGGCGGCCACCAACCCCGCCGACCGCGAGGCCGTACAGCAGGGGATCGAGGCAAGCCTGCGCGACGGCGTCGACTACAGGGCGGAAGCACGTGTGGGGAGCACCGGCCGCTGGCTTACCATGCGGGGACGGGTCTACCAGCGTGACCCGGATGGCAAGCCGCTGGTGATGATGGGTGCCAGCATCGACATTACCGAAAGCAAGCAGAGTGCCGACCGGACGCGCCTGCTGCTGCGTGAGCTCAACCACCGCGTCAAGAATACGCTGGCCATGATTCAGTCGGTCGCGCGCCAGACGATCCGCCAGAACCCCGATCCCGAGGCCTTCATCAGTGCCTTCTCCGGCCGGCTGCGCACGATTTCGGACGCGCATGTGCTGCTGGCGGATCGCGACTGGGCCGGCGTGGGGCTCTACGAGGTGATCGGCTCCCAGCTCGGGCCGGATTTCCTCGAGTCACCCGACAGGGCGGATGTCAAAGGGCGAGACCTGTTTCTCCCGGCCGACCATGCGCTGGGGTTGGGACTGATCCTGCATGAACTGACGACCAATGCGCTCCGGCACGGGGCATGGTCGGATGACCACGGCACCGTCAGCATCTCCTGGACCGTACGGCAGCAGCCGGTGCGCGGGTTGGCACTGAAATGGCGCGAGCACGGCGGGCCCACGGTGCACAGGCCATCCGAAATGGGGCTCGGCGCAAGGTTGATCGAGCGCGGCCTGGCAAAGGTTCTCGACAGCAAGGTGGACCTGAGCTTTCCGCCCGAGGGCGTCGCGGCCGATATCTGGATGCCGCTGCCGGCGGAATGATCGCACCGGCGGCGACAGCCCGCAGTCAGTCGTCCGAGGCGTTGTTCCGCAGCAGCAGGAAGGCAGCAATTGCCGCCGCGGGGATGCCCAAGGTGCGGATGACGGGAGAGCGCAGCAGCACGGGCAGGGCCGTGAACGCGGCAGTGGTCAGAAAGGCCGATGTCTCCGTCGTGCGGCGCTTTTCGGCGATTTCGCGGCGCCGACGCCCTTCGCCGATGCGGGTCCCCAGATAGACGGCGAGCGCCAACAGCAGGAACCCGCCTGCAAAGATCAGCGCCGCCAGCACCGGCCCCAGGGCATCGGCCGTGGCGATGAATCCGGCGGCAATGAGAAAGCCGAGGCCGAGCAGCGCGAAGATGGCCATCACCGTATTGACGATGATGGCCCGCTTCATCCTCTCGGTCACGGCCTCGACTTCGATGCCGAGCAGGCCCGCCAGGGGAATGAGCAGATTCATGCTCAGCGCCGCGAGAGCAGGGCCAGGATGAAACCGATGCCGACCGCGCTGGCCACGGCGGTAAGGGGCTTTTCGCGGATGGTCTGCTTGAGCTGCCGTTCCATATCGGACGCCTTGTCCTGGACGTCTTCCACCATGTGCTGGCCCTGGCGCTGCAAGTGTCGGACCTCGCCACGGGCGACATCGCGCACCTCGTTCACCTTCTCGCCGCTGAGCTTGGCCAAGGTGGAGGCGATGGCCTTCAGATCGGCCTGGAGCTGGGAGATCTGGTCTTCGAGCTGGTCCTCGCGGGACTTTGCCGTGGCACTGCTGCGACCGGTGTCGCTGGCCTTGCGGCGGGAGGGGGCGAGGTCGGATGTGGTAGCCATTTCTAGACGCTCCTGTCTTGAGTTGGGTGGTCAACGCGCGAAGGTGCGGGCAGTTCCGGATGCCCTCAGAAAGACACCCCGGCGCGCCTTTCGG
>CAMLOA010000157.1 GCA_946481445.1 uncultured Devosia sp.
CGGTCCTGCCCTTCTTCCACATCTTCGCCATGACGGTCTGCATGAACGTGCCGCTGTGCAACGGCACCCCGGTCATCATGCTGCCGCGCTTCGAGATGAAGGCGCTGCTGGGCATCTTTGCCCGCACCAAAGCCAATATCCTGCCCGCCGTGCCCACCCTGCTCAACGCCATCGCGCGCGCCGATCACGTCACGGGCGAGCAGATTGCCAGCCTCGAAGTGGCCGTTTCCGGCGGTGCCGCCCTCCCCGACGAGGTTCGAAGCGCCTTTTCCAAGAAGTCCAAGGCCCTTCTGGCCGAGGGCTATGGCCTCACCGAAGCTTCGCCGGTCGTCTGCTGTGCCGCCCTGCGCGTGCCCAGCAAGCCCATGTCCATCGGCCTGCCTCTGCCCGGCACCGATATCCGCTTCGTCGATATCGACACCGGCAAGCCGGTCGGGATCGGCGAGAATGGCGAGCTTCAGGTCAAGGGCGCCCAGGTCATGGCCGGTTACTACAACAATCCTGAAGCGTCCGCCGAGGCGTTCATGGATGGCTGGCTGCGCACCGGCGATGTCGGGCACATGGACGAGGACGGTTATGTGTTCCTGGTCGACCGCATCAAGGACCTCATTATCTGCTCGGGCTTCAACGTCTACCCGCGCACCATCGAGGAAGCCATCATGCATCACCCGGCCGTCGAGGAAGTCAACGTCATCGGCGTTCCCGACGAGTATCGCGGCGAGGCACCTGTTGCCTTCGTCAAGCTCAAGGCCGGGCAGTCCCTGACCGAGTCCGAACTCAAGACCCATATTACGGAGCGCCTCAACAAGATCGAGATGCCCAAGGAAATCATCTTCAAGGATGCTCTGCCCAAGACCCTGATCGGCAAGCTCTCCAAGAAGGAGCTGCGCACCGAATATGCCGAGACAAGGGCTAGGAAGTGAACAGAGCCGAATCCGACAACAAGGACCTTTTCGCGATTGCCGACCTCTCCAAGGAGTTCGGGATCTCGACCCGGGCTATCCGCTTCTATGAGGCCAAGGGCCTGCTCTCGCCCGAACGGGTGGGAGCAACCCGCATCTTCCGCCGTCGCGACCGCGCCCGGCTGATCCTCATCCTGCGCGGCAAGCGGCTGGGCTTCTCCCTGCGCGACATATCCGACTATTTGAGCCTCTACGACGCCAACCGCACCCAGCAGGTGCACCTGCTGATCGGCAAGGTCGAGGAGCGCCTGGCTTCCCTCGAACGCCAGCGCGACGACCTCGAAACCACCATTTCCGAGTTGCGCGAAATCAAGAAACTGGCCGACGAGCGCCTGGCCAAGGCGGGTTAGCGACCGCCCCGCGGCTTCACGTTCCGCGTCATCGCATCCGGCTTCTTCGGCCTGACCCAGCCCTTGGGCGGCTGCCGCACGGGCACCTGCGTTCCCAGCCCCATCGCTCCCGGCGGTGGTTGGCCGACCGTTATCGTATCCGCGTCATCCGGTGCCATCGGCGCCTCGCCCTTGAGCCGGGCAATCTCGTTGCGCAGCCGGGCCGCCGCCTCGAAATCCATCGCCTCTGCCGCCGCCTGCATCTGGCGGGTCAGCGCCACCAACTTCTCGTTTATCGACCGCGATGACATCTACGTCGCTCCCACGAAGACCGCCATGTCCGCCAGTGTCGCCGCTTCCTTCGCCGGCTTGTCCCACCTTATCCGATTGATGCGCGGAAACCGCAAGGCCACGCCAGACTTGTGCCGCGCACTCTCC
Source organism: uncultured Devosia sp. (assembly GCA_946481445.1). Next base: position 1,730 of record CAMLOA010000157.1, read on the forward strand.
TGCGCGCTGTCGAACGCCACCTCGAACACCAGTTCCTTCCTGACCTCGCGCACCGGCCCGAAGGCCGCCACCGTATTGGCCCGGATCCATTTGTCGAGCTGTTTGAGCTCCTCGTCGGTAAAGCCGAAATAGGCCTTGCCGATCGGTACGATCTCGTTGCCCTTCCACACCCCGAACGTATAGTCCGAGTAGAAGCTCGACCGCTTGCCATGCCCGCGCTGGGCATACATCAGCACCGCATCGACCACGTTGGGGTCGCGCTTCCACTTGAACCAGTTCCCCTTGGGCCGCCCGGGCACATAGGGCGAGCGCCGCAGCTTGATCATCACCCCCTCGTGCCCGTGCTCGTCCGCACCCGTCCGGCGCAGCCGCGCCAGGTCGTCCCAATTGCCGAAATCAAGCACCTCGGAGAGGTCCAGCCGGGTCTGCGGATTGGCTGCGAACCAGCGCTCGAGCCGGTTCCGCCGCGCTGTCCAGTCCAGCTTGCGCACGTCCTGCGCACCATCGAACAGTATGTCATAGACGCGGACAAAAGCCGGTGCGTTCTTTAGCTGTGCCGCGCTTGCCACCTTGCGGTTGAGCCGCTGCTGCAGGTCGTTAAAGCTGCCCGGGACGAAATCGTGACCCACCAGCAATTCGCCATCCAGCACGGCCCGGCCCATGGCATTGTCGACAATGTCCGGAAAGGCGGCGGCAATGTCGTCCCCCGTCCGCGAGTACAGCGAAGCCCGGCCGGCCCCCATCACCAGCTGCACGCGAATGCCGTCCCACTTCCACTCCGCCGCGAAATCACGCGGATCGAGCCTCTCGAAATCCCCCGCCTCGACGGGGTTGCTGAGCATCAGCGGGTGGAACCGTGCCGCATGGTCGATCTCGGGCCGGGCCGCTCGCCCGTCCAGCCATGCGAACAGATCCGTGTAGGGCGGCTTCACCCCGTGCCAGACCTCCTCGATCGCCTGCAGGTCGACCCCGCTCATCTCGGCTAATGCCGTCTTAGCCAGCCGCGCCGAGATGCCGACGCGCAGGGCTCCGGTCGCCAGTTTCACCAGCGCCCAGCGCTCATTGATGTCGGCCCGCGTCAGCAGGTCGCCGATCAGTTCCGGCAACGCACTCTTGCTGGTGGTGTTGAACAGCTCGATCAATGCCGTCAGCGACGGCAGGTCGCCCGTGCCCCCATGGTGCGGCCAGATCAGGGCAATGGTCTCGCCCAGGTCGCCCACATAATCGTAGCTCATGGCGAACAGGGTTTCGTCCACCTCGGCCAGCACGGTCTGCCTGAGCAAAGCCGGCTTGACGTTGCGGAAACTCAGCGCCCCGGTGAGCACGGCCAGCGCATAGCCGCGATCGGGGTCCGGTACCTCGCGGAAATAGCGCGTCAGCGCCGCCAGCTTTCGCGTGCGCGATGGCGTCAGCGCCAGCAGTTCCAGCAATTGCGCAAACCGCTTCATGCCGCTGCGCCCTCGCCGCCATTGTCCTCGAAGCCGATAATGTTGAGGGCGTCCGCTCTCAGGCCCTGGCTGCGGCACCAATAGACCAGCGCATCCTCGCGCCCATGCGTCACCCACACCGTCTGCGCCCTGGTCTGCCGCACGGTCTGCTGCAATTCGCCCCAGTCGCAATGGTCCGAAATCACCAGCGGCAGCTCCACCAGCGCCTGCCGCGCCCGCTGCTTGACGCTCATCCAGCCCGAGGCCTGGCACACCACCGGATCGGGAAAGCGCCGGCTCCAGCGATCGCGGATGGCCGAGGGCGGCGCGATGACGATCTGCCCCATCATCGCCGCCTTGGGCATGCCCGTCGCCGGCCGCAGATCGCCCAGCCCGACACCCAGCTCTTCATAGAGTTCGCAGAGCGCGATCATCGCCCCATGCAGGTAGATCGGCGCATCATACCCCGCCGCCCGCAGGAGGCCGATCACCCTTTGCGCCTTGCCCAGCGCATAGCATCCCACCAGGTGGCAGCGATCAGGCTGGTCGGCCACCGATTTCAGCAGCCGGGCGATCTCCACCTCCGGCCGCGGATGCTGGAACACCGGCAAGCCGAACGTCGCCTCGGTGACCAGCAGGTCGCACTCCACCAACTCATATGGTTCAGCCGTTCCCTCGGCCATGAGCTTGTAGTCCCCCGTCACCACCACGCGCTGACCGCCCTGTTCCACCAGCACCTGCGCCGATCCCAGGATGTGCCCGGCCGGATGCAGGCTGATGGTGACATCGCCGATGGTGAGCCGTTCACCGAAGGGAAGCGGCTCGAACCGCCCGGCGCAATCTTCGCCATAGCGGACCTTCATGATGGCGATGGTTTCCGGCGTCGCCAGCACGGCGCCATGTCCGCTTCGGGCGTGATCGGCATGGCCGTGGGTGATGATCGCCCGGGCCCTGGGTTCGGGTGGGTCGATATAGGCGTCGATGGCCCTGATATGCAGGTTGCGGTCGAGGATCTGGGTGGTCATGGCGCAATCCCAACGTGCGGCAGGCGCTGCCGGTTCACCCATGTTCGGCCGCGCCCATGCCAGCCCCTGTCAGCAGGGAACCATCGCTGAGCCCGCTGCTTGTGCTGGGACCAGGAGGTTGCCATGAAACATGCTTATCCGCTCTTCGCGCTGAACATCGCGGTCAGCTTTGTCATCATGTACTTCGTCATGTTCGCCATGATCGACGGCTGGGGCGACTTCTACAACAATGCCAACATGGCCTATATGGCGGTGATGATGGCCGCGCCCATGGGGCCGCTCATGCTGCTTACCATGCCCGGCATGTACCAGTCGCGCCGGCTGAACGTGGCGCTCCACGCCCTGTTCATTCTTGCCTTCGCCGCGGCCTTCCTGGCAATCCGCTGGCAGGCGGGTATCGGCGACCACCAGTTCATCCGCTCCATGATCCCGCATCATTCCGGCGCCATCCTGATGTGCCGCGAGGCCGAGCTGGCCGATGCCGAACTCAAGACTCTGTGCGACAGCATCATTGCGGCACAACGCGAGGAAATCGAGCAGATGCGCGCCATCCTGGCGCGCATCTGAGCGGCTCACATCACCTTGGTGGTCCTCAGCAGTCCCGGCCGCTGTTCGTTGGCCGCCTTGATTGCCGCTTCCCCACCCAGCACGACCACATGGCCGTGCCGGGCCACGGCCGAAATGGCCTCGGCCATGAGGTTGAAGTCACTCCGGCTCGCGGAGAGGATTGCGTCGCGCCGCTGCTGGCGGATGGCGTCGGTCGTGCCGGTCAATTGCCGCCACATCGATGAATAGCCCTTGGCGTCGGGGAATTCGTAGCCGTCCACGTCCCCGATCACCCCGATGATGGAGCGCGTCAGGTCGCTCTCGGACAAGGCTCCGTGCAGCGCCTTGGCGGCGCCGTCATAGGCATCGAGCGTCTTGAGCAGGTTGGGGTCGCGGTAGCTGAGGAAGCTGAAATTGCCGCTGGTCAGGTCAAAGCGGCTCGAGCCGCCATAGGCGCCACCCTGCACGCGAACTTTGTCCCACAGATAGGTGGTGTTGAGATATTTGAGGACGACGCTGGACGCGGCACTCATCTCGAAACCGAGGGCTCTGAGGTTAGCCCCCTTGCCCACATAATTGACCTGGGCGGGGATGATCAGTCCTTCCGAGGCCGGCGCAAAGTCGATGGGCCAGTCGGCAAAGGCATGCGCGGCGTCGGGCATGCCATCCAGGAAAGCCGCTAGTTCTCCCCGCGCCCGGTCCCACAGCGCCCCATCGGCGGTCACGTTGACGACCATGTGGCTGCGGTTGAACAGCTTGTCGCGAATGCGCTTGAGCACCGTCTCCACGCCGTCCCAGTCGCTGTCCACGCGCTTGACCAGATCTCGCAGGAAAGTGAGGTAGCTCACGCCACCCAGCTGCTCGGCGATCCAGCTTGCTTCGGTGAGGCCCGATTTCAGCCGCGTATC
>CAMLOA010000158.1 GCA_946481445.1 uncultured Devosia sp.
GCATGTGGTCCAATCTTTGATTGAGGGCATTGTTCGCCCTGTATTTGAAGTCCTATATGGCCACGCCCCCCGCCCTTGTCCAGTTGCGGCGGGGGAATGAGCGCAGGAAATATCGATATGCTGCAGACCCTGACCGAGCGCCTTTTCGACGACAGCGACCGCTCCCAGCTCGACCCTTTCGCCTTGTTCGAGGAGTGGTATGCCCTTGCGCAGGACAGCGAGCCCAACGACCCCCATGCCATGGCGCTAGCGACGGTGGACGACGATGGGCTGCCGGACGTGCGCATGGTGCTGCTGAACGCGCGCGACGCGCGCGGGTTCTGCTTCTTCACCAATTTCGAGAGCGAGAAGGGGCGGCAACTGCTCGCCCAGCCCAAGGCCGCCCTGCTGCTGCACTGGAAAAGCCTGCGCCGGCAGGTGCGGATGCGCGGCGCCGTCGAGGTGGTCAGCACGGCCGAGGCCGACGCCTATTTCGCCAGCCGGCCCAGGGGTAGCCAGATCGCATCCTCGGCCTCCGAACAATCCCGGCCGCTGGCCAGCAAGCAGGTCCTGCTCGATCGTGTCGCCGACCTGACCGCCATGGCAGGCGAAGACCCGGTCGTCCGCCCGCAGCACTGGTCCGGCTTCCGGCTTGTGCCCGACAGCATCGAGTTCTGGAAGGATGGCGAGTTCCGCCTGCATGACCGGGTACGGTTCACCCGCGACGGGGTGCGGTGGAGCAGCACAAGGCTCTACCCCTAGTCGCGATCGATCGCCTTGGAATAGAGCCGCACCATATTGAGCGGCTGGCCCATGGTCTGCCAGTAGACGCGCGCGACCAGGTCGCGTCTGGCGCCACTGCGTACCACGTCGATGCCCAGAACCTGGCGTGCCGCATCCTCGGGCGAACGCACGCCTTCCACGATGACGTCGAAATCGTCTGCGACCGCCTTGCGGAGGTCAACCACACGGTAACTGATGGCCATACTGTATCCTGTTGTCCCGGCGGCATAGCACGGTCACCCCAACCAGGTCTTTAACAATGACATGAGCGCGATGTTTGTTCCGCGTCCAGCCGCGCGGCTTTCAAATCGCCACGAGGTCGAATAAAACGCGCAAGGACGCGGGGATATCGGGCATGAGCGGAGGCGTGGGCGAGGCAGGGCAGACGCCGGTGGTGTTTACCGGCAGGCGGCGCGATCTCGGCCGGATGCTGCTGCGCGGGTACTTGCTCCTGATCCCCACGATCGGGCTCTATCGCTTCTGGCTGACCACCCGCAAGCGCCGATTCTACTGGGCGCATACCGAGATCGACGGCGATGCGCTGGAATATACGGGCAATGCCAGCCAGTTGCTGATCGGGTTCCTGATGGCCGTGGCCATCTTCATCCCGCTTTATGGACTGTTCTTCTACCTTTCGACCCAATCGTCAGAAGCCGCCATTGCCGGCTATGGCGCCGTGGCGGTGCTGCTGTGGTTCCTGATGGGTTATGCCATCTACCGGGCGCGCGACTTCCGCCTGTCGCGCACGCTGTGGCGCGGCATCCGCTTCGACCAGGCAGGCAATGCCTGGGCCTATGCGCTCAGGCGGTTCTTCTGGTCGCTGCTGGTGGGCGTGACGGCGGGGCTTGCCTATCCGTTCATGGCCGCCAGCCTCTGGCGCTACCGCTACAGCCACACCTGGTTCGGTGACCGGCAGTTCGGCTTTTCGGGCAGCTGGAAGGCCCTGGCCCGGCCCTACTATCTCGGTTGGGGAGCGGTTGCGGTCATCAGCACGGTTGGCCTGGGCATGGGGGCCGGCATGGGCGGGCTGCCGGCCGAAGGCGAAGCGGTCGACCCGGCCGGCACGGTGCCGATGATCCTGGCGGCCGCGCTGGTCGGCCTCGTCGTGACCTGGTACCGCGCCCGCGAATTGAGCGCCATGTTTTCCGCGGTGACACTGGGCGAGGCCAAGCTCGCCATCAATGTGCGGGCGCGCAGCCTGGTCGGGCAGTATCTGCTGTTCGCCGCGGCGCTGGCGGCAACCTATATCGTGCTGACCATTGGCGGCGTCATCGTGCTGGGCGCAGTGGCGGGCGATGCCTTCGTCAATGGCGACTTCGACATCAATGTCCTGATGAGCCGGATGCAAAGCAGCGGGCTGGTGCTGGCGGCCATCGTCTTCGGATACCTGCTGATCCTGGGGGCCTTCGCGCTGATGAGCGAACTGTTCCTGGGCCTAGGCTTCTGGAAGCTGGTGGCAAGCGGGGCGCGTATCACCGGCATCGAAAGCCTGCGCAGCGTCCGGGCCCGTGGCGAGGACACCTCGCTGGCCGGCGAGGGCCTGGCCGATGCGCTCAACGTGGGAGCCTATTGATGTCCATTGCCGGGCGCTATCACGATGGCTTGGTCGCCGATGCGCAGGACGTGGCCCTGGACTATGAGGCGCTGGGCGAGGTGGGGTCGCTGGTGATCCGCCCGGCCGCCGGAGGGGGCATTCTCGCCCGCTGGCCGGCGGCGGACCTGTTCTCCGTCCCCACGCGGCGGGACGAATTGCGGCTGGGCGCGTCGAGCCTGCCGACCGGCGCGCGCGTGGTGGTGCGCGGCCGGACCGAGATTGCGCGCATCCTGGCGACGCTGCCGGTGCTGACAGACAAGAAGCGCCAGCAGCGCGGGCGCGAACTGCGCATCGCGGCAACGGCGACGGTGGCGCTGGCGGGCGTCATCCTGGCCTATCTCTACGGCGTGCCGCTGCTGGCGGGGCGCATCACTGCCCTGGTGCCGCCGGCCTGGGAGCAGAGCCTGGGCGATACGGTTGCCGCGCAGATGGAAGCCAGCCTGGGCGGCGAGGATGGCGTCCTGCCCATTTGCGACCCCGATCCGCAAAGCCTGGCCAACCGGGCGATCGCCCGCTTCGGCAACGAGGCGCTGGCCGGTTCGGGTTCCCCCTTCACCCTCGACATCAAGGTGGTGCGTTCGGACATTCCCAACGCCTTCGCGCTGCCGGGCGGGCGGGTCTATTTCTTCTCGGCACTGCTCGAACAGGCGCAGTCGCAGGACGAGTTTGCCGGCGTACTGGCCCATGAAGTGGGGCATGTGGCGCACCGGCACGGCATGGAGCAACTGATTTCCACGGCCGGAACCGGCGCGCTGATCGGCTTCATCCTGGGAGACATGACGGGCATTTCCGTGGCGGCGGGCCTGGGCGCCACCATTATCGACGCCCGCTTCTCGCGCGACGCCGAGCGGCAGGCCGACGCCTTTGCCGCCGCCGTGGCACAGCGCATGGACTTCCATCCGGCCGGGCTGGCCGACCTGATCAACCGCGTCGGGGCCGATGACGATTTCGCGCGGGCCCTGGCGCTGCTCAGCACCCACCCGCTGACATCTGATCGCAAGGCGGCGCTGGAAATCCTGGCGCAGCAGCGCCCGGCCGGGCTCGAACCTCCGTTCAGCGCCGCCGAATGGAACGCCATCCGCACCATGTGCATTCCCGGCCCCGACCGGGACAGCGGCAAGACCAAGACGAGATGACCGCAAGGCCCATATCTTCAAGTTCCCGCAATACCTTGCGGGTAGTGTCCATGCCCGTGGCAAACCTGGCGGCAGCGTGCGCATACTGATCCGGACATCGAAGTGGGCGATCATGGCCCGGCGGCTGGGCAGCGTCGCGGTGCCGCTGCTCGTCCTGCCGGTCATCCTGCACTGGATGCGGCTGATCGCGGGTAACCTCTTCCTCGCCGCCATCGCCACCGCCGCCATCGTGGCGGTTGCGGCGGTGCTGATCTCCCTGATCGCGCTGGCGCGCCTGTGGCACACGGGCGACCTGGGCTGGGGCCGGGCGCTGATGGGGGCATTTCTCGGCACGCTTTGCCTCGTGCCTTTCGGCTATTATGGCAGCCTGGCGCTGCGCTACCCGGTGGTGACCGACATGGCCACCACCGACCGGGCCCTGCTGCCGCTGGTGTTCGAACCGGGCACGGTGGAAATGCCGGCGCCCGTGCTGCTCACGCCCGCCGAGCAGGAGGCGAGCTTTCCCAATGCCCGGACCCGCAGCTATCCGCTGGGCCTGGCGCAAACCTTTGCGGTGGTGCAGGGCCTCGTCGAGGATGCCGGCTGGGACATACGCATGCTGCGCGAGCCCACGGCAGCCTATGCCCCCGGCCAGATCAATGCCCAGACCACGACCATTCCCGGCTGGCGCGAAGAGGCGGTGATCCGGGTTGCCGGAGACCTGGTGACCTCGGTGGTCGACATGCGGTCCGCCTCGCTCAATGCGCCGCATGACTTCGGCAGCAATGGCCGGCGTATCGAGGCTTTCCTCGTGGCGCTGGACGATGCCATCACCACGCTGCTGCGCGACAATCCCAACGCGAACCAGCCGGTGGAAGCCGATGAGCCCGACGAAGGCCTGGCTGACCCCGTGGCGGGGACCGAGGAAGACTAGCGTTCAGGCGACCAGCAGCCGCGTGCCCAGCAGGCCGCGCGATACGCGCAGCAGGCCCAGGCCTTCCAGGTATTCGACATGGGCGGCGATCGTCATCCGAGCCGCCATCCGTACGGGCAGCGGCTGGGTGGGATAGATGGCGTCGACCACGGCACTGATGCGGCGGGCGCCCGCCGCGACCGCGGCGAGGACCTGCTGGTTGCGCATCTCCCGATGGGCCTTGAGCGCGCCCGCATAGGCCGGACCATCGGCAATGGGGCCGCCATGGGCCGGCAGGTAGCGGCTGCAGGGCAGGGCGATGACCTTGTCCAGCGAAGCAAGGTAGTCGGCCATCGAGCCATCGGGGACCGATACCAGCGTCGAGTTCCAGCCCATGACATGGTCGCCGCTCAGCAGCGTGTCGCCGAGGGAAAAGGCCAGGTGATTGGCGCAATGCCCGGGCGTGGCGTGGACCGTGAGCGGGACGTCGCCCGCAATGATGGTCTCGCCATCACCCAGCGTGCGATCGGGCACGAGGTCCCAGTCGCAGGACCGGCGGATGGGGTTGCGTTCGAATCGGCGGAGAGGGCGCGACAGGCGGTGCCGACCGCCGAACCAGAGCGGGGCGCCAAGGCGGTGCGCAAGCCCGGCAGCGGAGGCGCTGTGATCGCGATGGGTATGGGTGAGGATGATCGCTGTGACCGGACGGCCGGCGATCGCCCGGGCCAGCGCGGCCATGTGCCCGGGATCGTCCGGGCCGGGATCGAGCAAAGCAAGCCGTTCATGGCCAATCAGAAAGCTGTTGGTGCCGGTAAAGGTATAGGGGCCGGCATTGGGCGCGGTGACGCGGACCAGGCCGTCGCCCACCTGCACCGCCATGCCGGTCTGCGGGTCGAACTGCTTGTCGAAGGCGAGGGGAGCGGCCATTGCACTCACGGGATGGGCGGACTAATAAGGCTCGACGCGAATTGCTTGCGTGTCCTGGGGAGGACGCGGGTTCGCACCAAGCATGGAAGGTATGAAATGGCCGTGACTTTGACCACGCCCAACACGCTCCTTGGCCTGTTCCGGCCCAAGGGTGACGTCGCCAAACTGGCATCCAACCTCGCAACTGTCGTGCTTGGCACGCTGCTTATCACCATCTGCGCCAAGATCAACGTGCCGGTCTGGCCGGTGCCGGTGACGCTGCAGACCTTCGCGGTTGCCGCGCTGGCCGCGGCCTTCGGCA
>CAMLOA010000159.1 GCA_946481445.1 uncultured Devosia sp.
GCAACGCCGGGAGCCCGGACTGCCGTATGATTGATCAGGGTCAAGCCGACAGGTGGCCACCCGTGCTTGATGTGGCGGAACAGGAGGACATCATGGAACGCATTCACATCACCCAGCATACCTCGCTCGGGGCGCTATGGTTTGTAGGCTGGCTTTTCACCATCGGCTATTTGCGCCTGGATTTCCTGCGCGGCCTCGTCGGGATTCTCGTCTGGCCCTACTTCCTCGGAGCGCATTGGGCGCCTTAGCGGGAGCCCGCTGCCTCACCGCAAGGCGCGCAAGGCGTTGAGGATGACGGCCACGTCGATGCCTTCCTGAAGCAGCGCGCCCTGGACCGGATTGAGGTATCCGAGCGCAGCCGCGGCCATGCCGAGGATCGAGAGGCCCAGACCGACGAACACGCTTTGCAAAGCGATGCTGCGGGTCGCCTGCGCGATGCTCAGGCCTTGTATGAGGGGCGCCAGCTTGTCGACCAGAATGACGACTCCGGCAGCCTCGGACGACGCTGCGGCGCCCCGCGCCCCCATGGCAACGCCCACCGATGCCTCTGCCAGGGCAGGGGCGTCGTTGACGCCATCGCCGACGACGAGGACCGGCCCGGCGGCTCTCTCACGGCGCACCAGTTCGAGCTTCTCCGGGGGCGTGAGATCGCCGAGGGCTTCGTCAGCGCCAATCCGGGCGCCGAAATCGAGGGCGATGTCCTCGCGATCACCCGAGGCCACGACAATCCGGTTGATGCCAAGGTCGCGCATTCCCTTTACGGCTTGATGAGCATCGTCCCTTAACCGGTCCTGCAACTGGATGATGCCGGCCGTTTTGCCGTCCAGCACAACGGCCACCGTCAGCAGGCCCGGGCCATCGACGGTCGAGACGTCGTGCGGGTCTTGTCCTTCGGACCGGTCACGCACGAAGCGCGGTCCCCCGACGACCACGCGCCGGCCCTCGACACGCCCGACAATGCCCGTGCCGGGCGTTTCCTCGACATCCCGCGGTGCAGCCAGATCCAGGCCACGCTTCTTCGCGGCCGAAACCAGGGCCTCGGCCACGACGTGACCGGAGGCCTGATCAAGGCTGGCAGCATAGAAAAGGATCGCGGAACGATCCTGGCCCGGCACGGCTTCGATGGCGACGACTTCGGCAATGCCGTGTGTCAGCGTGCCGGTCTTGTCCAGGATGGCCGTGCGAACCTGGGCGAGCTGTTCCAGGGTCCCGCCATTCTTGATCAGCACGCCATGCCGCGCGGCCTTGGAAAGCCCCGACACGATGGCCACCGGAACGGCCAGGATGAGCGGGCAGGGCGTGGCGACGACCAGAACCGCCAGGGCTCGCACAGGCTCGCCCGATATGAGGTAGGCCACGCCCGAAACCACGACGGCGACCACGAGAAAACCAAGGGCGTATTTGTCTGCCAGGCGGCTCATGGGCGCACGCGAGCGCTGCGCCGCCTCGACCAGCCGGACGATGCCGGCATAGGTGCTGGCCGATGCCGACCGCAATGCCTTCAAACGGAAGGAAGGGCCGGCCAGCGTCGAACCGCTCATGATCTCGCCATCCCTGTCGACGGTGACCGGCAGGGACTCGCCCGTCAGCGCGGCAAGGTCCAGCGTGGCAGCGCCCTCGACGACACGCCCGTCCACGGGGACGACATCCCCTTGCCTGATCAGCAGATCATCGCCGGGACGGATGTCCTCGATGGGAACCTCGTGGACCTCGTCACCGTGATAGCGCAAGGCGAACCTGGGGACGCGGGCCAGGAGCGCCGACATGTCCTTGCTGGCGCGACCCTGCGCAAACGTCTCGAGCCATTGGCCGCCCGCATACATGATGGCCACCACATTGGCGGCCAGCTGCTCGCCGAACAACAGGGCGGCCGACATCGACAGGGCAGCCAGGACATCGAGGCCGAAATCACCCCGACGCAACGACACCACGATCTGGAAGAGCAGTCGCGCCAGGACTGGAACGGTCGCCACCCCCCAGGCATAGGACGCAAGGTCCGCGCGGCCGGCCAGCCAGAGCATGAGGCCGGCCCCGAGGCCTCCCAGAGCCAGGGCGATCAGCGCGTAGGATCGCGCCAGGTCGCCCACTGGCCAAGAAGCATGCTCCGAAGCCTGTGCATCGGACGCGGCCAGGTCCATCAGGCAGCTCTCGCGGCGGGCGCTTGCTCGCGGCCCGGGCGGGGTGCCGAAGACGTCCGCTCGGTCAGGCTCCTGATGAATATGCCGAAGCCGAAGATGAGCAGGAGCAGCGAAATCAGCCATCCAAGGAAGGGGAGCATGCCGACCAACCCCGCCAGGACAACGCCAACGGCCAAGGCGACCAGGCGCTTGAGCGTGGTGTCGATCCGGGCGAAGGCTCGCCCCGCGCGCACCGCCAGCAGGTAGACCCCAGCGAGATAGGCCAGGACGCAGGCGACGAAAGCCGCGACCGCAACGAAGGGCAAGAGGACTATACCCAGAATGGTGATCGCGGCCACCGGCACCATGCCCAGCGCGGCGGCAAAGCCGAGCAGTCCGAGGCCGAGCGTGCGCATTGGACGGGTGCCGGCGCGATCTTCCAACGCCGCCGTGGCGCGGGGGAGGAGAGCGATCACGAGGGCTCCAATTACGACGAGAGCCAGCCACCATATCGCCACCGCCCAGACTGCCGGCCAGACGCCGCGCACGACATGTTCGGCGGTCTTGCCCGCCTGGCCGGCATAGTCGGTCGTTTCGAGCATTTCGAAGCTCACCTTGTCGGCCGGTGCCACCGATGCGGGAACCTCGATCGCCGCCGGAGCATGGATGCGCACCAGGCCACCAAGCTTGGCTTCAGGCCCGAAGATGATCTTGTTGCCGAAAAACTCGAAATCGCCCTGAACCGTTGTTTGCAGGTTGAGGGTTTCGGCCGAGACCAGGACCGCCCCTGTCACAGGGGCGGAAAGCGTGACGCTGGCGCCGCTGAGCCGGGCATTGCCCGCGATCGTGGCCCCGGGATGGATGGTGACATTGCTGCCCACCGCCGTCACGTCGCCGCCCACCGGCTGGTTGACCATCACGGAAAAACCCGCAGCGTAAAGATCGCCCTGGACCGGCTGGTCGGCATTGACATTGAAACCGGCAATGTGCGCGTCACCGCCCACGCTGCCGCCAAGGTTTGTGTCGAAGCCGGCGACGAAGGCGTCGTGCGTCACGGCCGCGCCGATCGAGCTGGATTGCCCGGCAGCGTAGCTGTCGCCACCCAGGCTGAACGCGGCCTCCTGCGCCTGGACGGGCCCGAGCGCCATTGCACAGATCAGAACCGCGATTATGGACTTGCTCATGGGAGGACCTCTCGCCGTTAGAGTGCGGTATAGCCGCCATCGACCAGGTGATAGCTGCCCGTGATGAAGCTGGCGGCCGGGGATAGGAGAAAGAGCGTGAGCGCGGCGACTTCGTCTGCCGTGCCAAGCCGTCCCACCGGATGAAGGGTGCGAATGTGTGCCAGGGCCTTCTCGTCGAGGTTCCGGGACAGCAGGGGCGTATCGATGAAACCGGGGCCGACGGCGTTGATGCGGATGCCTTGCGCGGCGTATTCGAGTGCGGCGACCTTGGTCAGGCCAACCAGGGCATGCTTGGCCGCGACGTAGGCCGATGCATTGGCAAAGCCGACCGTCCCCAGGATTGACGCGATGTTAACGATGGCGCCGCCCCCGGCGGCCAGGATGGCGGGGATCTGATAGCGCAGGCCGTAGAACACGCCATTGAGATTGGTGTCGATCACCCGGGCCCAGCCGTCCAGCGGATAGGCACCAGTGGGGGCGACGGGTCCGCCGATACCGGCATTGTTGACGGCATAATGAAGGCCACCGAAGTGCCGCGTGGTCCGGTCGACCAGCGCTTCCACTTCGGATGCAATCGAGATGTCGGCAACCGATGCGTCGGCCCGCCCTCCTGCGGCTCTTATCGACTGAACGACGTTCTCAAGGCTGTCGCGGTCCAGATCGGCCAGCATCACCGCGGCGCCGCGGTCAGCCAGTTGCCGCGCTATCGCCTCGCCGATGCCCGAGGCCGCACCGGTCACCAAAGCAATCTTGTCTGCAAAGTCGTTCGCCACATCTGCCTCCAGCTTTTGCGTGAGGCTATGCCCGTCAACGGTCCGGCACCTTGACCGATATCAAATGAAGGGCCTGTCCAACGGGACGGCTGATCCTTGAGTCAGGCATGGTGGTTGCGGACAAAGCCGACGGCCAGCGGCAACCCAGGCCGGTAGTCGCCGTCCGGCAGGTCGAAGACTTGCCACAGGTCGGGCAGTTCGGTCCGCGATGGAACATTGAGCACGCGCACGGCCTCATCCATCGCCCGCGCCAGTCCATCCTGCGCTGGCCCGGTATCGATGAGGAGCCTGGCCGTGTTCTGGCGGCGCTTCAGCGCGCCATTGATGGTCCCGGCAGGCAGTGCGGCCTGAAGCGGCAGCCCGATCTCAAGCGTCACCGTGCTGCCTTGGCGATTGCGGAAGTAGACGAAGGCCTGAATGCGATCCCGAGGCTCGCTTCCCGCCAATAGCTCGCTCAGGCCATCCCGGACGGCGGCGCTGATCGACGCCGGTTCCAGTGAAGCATAGCGGGTTACCGCAAGGATCGAATGCATTGTCCGCTTCGAGCGGGTCGCCGTGGCTGGCGCGACTGGATGCGAATGAAAATGAGGGCTGGGATGCACGTTCATGATGGTCTCCTGGACGATTTTCCGAAGATGCAACAGTCCACGACCCGCAATTTGACGGCGATCAAACCCGCAGATGAAGGGCGGTGGCAGGGTGTTCCTGCCGCAAGTGGCCGGACGGAGGGTCGATCATGATCAAGGATATTGTCGTTCAACTGACCGGATCAGATGAGGATCAGAACAGGCTCGACTATGCGGAGTCGCTGGCCGGCATCTTCGATGCCCACCTGACGGGATTGCTCGTGCATGTCGAACCCGAGATCGTTGCCATGCCCGAGACCGCCTATGCCGACGTGCTGCAGACGCTCATTCTGGAGGCGCAGGCCACGACGGATCGGCGCAGGGCCGAGCTGGCGAAACGTTTCGGGTCCATGGCGGTACCCAACGACCTGCGGGTCGTTTCCGCGTACCGCAGTGGTGTGGGTGACGAACTGGCCGGGGAAGCGCGCACGGCCGATCTATTCGTGGGTACGCGACCCTACGGAGATCCGGATCGCGCCCACCGCGTGGAAGAGGACGTGCTGTTCAAGTCCGGACGGGCATGCGTGTTCCTGCCGCCCAAAACGAAGCCGGTTGGCCGGCTCGATACGGTTCTCGTGGCCTGGAAGAATACACGCGAATGCGCTCGTGCCGTCGGTGACGCCATCCCATTCCTGCAACAGGCCCAGCGTGTCGTCGTTGCGGCCGTGACCGGCGAGGCCGACCAGGAGCGGCACATTTCCTCCGGGGCGGACCTCGGACGGTACCTCAGCCGACACGGTATTGTCCCGGAGATCAAGGAGGTGGCGGGCTGGCATTCAGCGCAGGATGCGCTGCTCGCAGAAGTGACTTCGATCGGTCCGCAACTCATTGTCGCCGGGGCCTACGGCCACACGCGCCTCCGGGAGAGGCTGCTCGGTGGAGTGACCCGCGCCCTGTTGGAGCGTGCCAG
>CAMLOA010000160.1 GCA_946481445.1 uncultured Devosia sp.
CGGCCAGTGCACCAGATACAGGCTGTAGCTGATGAGGCCCACGCCGACCGCGGCACGGTTCCGCAACAGAAGGCCTGTCCAACGCGCTTCGCCGCCGTAGATCACCAGCGCAGCGCCTATGCAGGGGACCAGGGCAGCACGATAGGGAAAGACGGTCGTCTCATCGAAGGTGACGGCCGCGTACCCGATCATGGCGAGGCCCGCCAGAACGCAGACTTCCTTGATCAGGTTCGGGACGGCCGGGAACCGGCGGATTGTCACGAGGCCGGCGCCAATGGCCAGTTCAAAGACGCGAAAAGGAGCGAGATAGAAGATGGCCGCCCGGTCGAAGGCGAAGTGCCGGTTTGCATAGAGGCTAGCGCCGATCAGAACCAGCAGGACCAAGGCCAAGAAGCGCATTCCCCTGATCCGCGCTAGCAGGAACAGCATGGCCGGCCAAACCAGATAGAACTGCTCCTCCACCGCCAATGACCACGTGTGCAGCAGCGGCTTGAGCTCGGAGGCAGTGTCGAAATAACCCGACTGGCTCCAGAAGTAGACGTTGGACACAGAGGCGATGGCGTGGACCATCGAAGCTCCGAACTCGGCCATGTGTCCGGGGGTAAGCAGGAGAACGGCGAAGGCAGCGCTCAGAGCAAAGGTTACGGCCATTGCTGGGAACAACCGCCGCGCACGCCCCAAGTAGAATTCGCCAAAGTCGATCCGGCCAGTTTGCTCGATCTCGCTAACAAGCTTCAGGGTGATCAGGTACCCAGAGATGACGAAGAAGACGTCGACCCCGACGTAGCCCCCGGAGAGCGGAAATAGGCCGAAGTGGTAGGCTAGAACGCTGAGGACCGCGACGGCGCGCAGGCCATCGATGTCGGGTCGGTACGAAAGCTTGGGCCCCATTGGCCATCCCATTGCGGATAAAGGATTCAGCGCCGAGATCGGCCTTCTGGGTGAATAGGCCACTTGGCCGCCCCGTGCAACGTCAGAACCCTCCTTCCGCCGCTAACCCATACTTTTCGGCGTCAGGTCCAGTTGCACCTTGGGCGTTTAGGCATGGAAGCCTGTTCTCGAATCGTTCCGCTCGGCACCATGCCAGCATGGCCACCCTACGCGACCTCAGAGAACAACAATGCCAGATCACCCTCTACTGCCAAGGGTTCTGCACGCATTCGTGGTCGCCGTCATGGGACCAGCTCATTCAGTACTTCGGCCCCGACTATGATCTGGTCAGCCGCAACCATTGGGACCGGCTGATTTGTGAGCAATGTGGGCATCGAGGCGCGCTGGTCATCCTGCAACCGCCCGCCGCGACATCGGGCGTCAATTCTGGGATCGGCGGCCATTCCCCTGGTTGCGGACATGTCAGTGTCGAGGAAGCCACCAAGCTAGAGCTGGAACGCGAGGCGGAGCGCAAGCGGCTGGGCATCAAGTCCAACTCTGAAATTGCAGCAAATACTCGGGAATGGTTCAAGTCCCAACGGAAAGCGGAGAAGGCCGGCACAAACTTCATCGGTCCGCCGAGCCCTTGGGCCTACCGAAAGCGCGGTCGCTGGATGTAGCGTGGCTCTCGACCGGTGATAGCTGACTGCGCGGTGCCTCTAGCCCTCGCTCCACCCAGATTAGGTTTTGGGTTTGGTCAAGCGCGGCGGCCTCTTGGGGTGCGGCCAATTGCCTAGCCGGCCTTTAGTCTCAACGTATCAACCAACTGTTCGAGCGCTTGGGGCGGTAGAGGGCGCGACAGAAGATACCCCTGCAGTTGATCGCACCCCATGTCCATGAGAATGCGGCGCTGCTCTTCGGTCTCAACACCTTCTGCGGTGACCTTCATCTTCATCGCCCGACCAAGGTCGATGATGGACCGAACGATGCTGTCAATCTCGCCATCTTCCCCAAGCTGAGCAGTGAACGACTGATCGATTTTCAACTTGTCGACGCCATAGGTCCGAAGGTAGCTGATCGATGAATAGCCCGTGCCGAAGTCGTCGAGTGCGATCCGGATGCCGCTTTGGCGCAGCTGGCGCAGCGTTTGCTGCACCTCGCGTGAGTTCTGAAGGAGCAGACCTTCGGTAACTTCTATCTCAAGCCGCCTGGGATCGAGCGCGGTCGCCCGTAGGATCCCGAAAACTCGTTCGGCGAAGCGCTCATCACGAAACTGTATCGGTGAGACATTGACCGCAACCCAGCCCAGTTCATTGGCTGCCGCATAGAGGCAAGCTTGATACATCACCCAATGGCCAAGCTGGTTGATCAGGCCGCGTTCTTCGGCAAGCGCTATGAACATGTCCGGAGAGAGCTTGCCTCGCGACGGATGCTGCCAACGAACCAGAGCTTCTGCGCCCAGGATAGCGTTGGAACTGGAAGCAAAGATCGGCTGGTACGCCAGCTCAAGGCCCTCGCCGGTCCGAAGGGCTTCCCTTAGGTCACTTTCCAGAGCGAGCCGGTCTTTGACGGCCGCTCCGACTTCTCCGGCGAAGAGCATGTAGCGATTACGCCCCCCCGATTTTGCCTCATAGAGAGCAAGGTCAGCTTGGCGCATCAGGTCCTCGGCGCCAGCACTGCCATCTGACGACATCATGCCGACGCTGCCGCTGATGGTTATCTCGTGCCCCTCAATATCGAAAGGTTTCTCAAGCGCGTTCACTACCCTTTGCGCCAGAATAAGTGCCTCCTGGATGTCGGTAATGCCGCATTGAATAATCGCGAATTCATCGCCCCCCAGGCGGGCCACCAAGTCGCGCTCACCGGCCAGAACACCGAGCCTTTGTGCCACTTCAATCAGCAGCGCATCGCCGCTAGGGTGCCCCAGCGTGTCATTGACCGATTTGAAGTAGTCCAGATCGATGCAATGCAGCACGACGAGCGACTGCTCTCGCTTCGCGTCACTAATGCACTGGACCAGACGGTGTTCGAACATGGCCCGGTTGGGTAGCCGAGTAAGGCTGTCGTGATAGGCCAGAAAGGTGGCATGGGCTTCCGAATCTTCGAGCCGCGTTGCCGTCCTTTGCAGCCGGACCATCAACAATGCGCCCGACAACGCCAGGAAGAGACCCGCAGAGCCAAGGAGGGGCGCAGTATCCGCGATGAGTTGGTAGGCCGGCTCATCTGGAAGCCAACTGAAGAACCCGACGATCCGGCCCGACCCGTCGAGCACCGGACGCGATACCCTTTGCGGATCGGGGACCGCATCGCGAGTGAAACGAAGGTCGGCGACATCGAACTTGGTACCAATGGCAGCGGTGGCCTCCGTGCCGAGTTCGACCACCGACACATGCATGTACTCTTCCCCGGCAGGTTGAACCACCTGGTCATCGCTGGGAACAATCGGACGTATGCTGACGATGCCGGCGGCGCCCTCAGAAAGGCTGCGAACATCCTCGATTCCCAAACCCGTGATTGCTTCAGTCGAGTCCTCAGGGGAGGCAGCGGACGCAACCGACATTTCGTGCCTGAGCTGAGCAACCATTGGGCCTATTGTGGTCCGGTCCTTCTCATAGGTTGCGTTCGGCACGCGTACTCCGTGCTCCACTGCACGGATGGGGTTGCCCTGTGGATCGAGGAGGTAGACGCGGTCGTGCCCGAAATATTCGCTGAGCCATTCGGCCAGGTTCTCCGCGAGCCAGGCATCATTCATTGCTCGCACGTTCACTACCGCCTCGGTCCAGACTACCGAGCTATCCTGTTCGTGCGGGATGCGGTCGAGCAACTCACCTAGGCCGGTGCGAATAGCCTTGGCTTCCCGGGCGATCGACCGGTCGTCGATTCTGCTGGCGGCCCACCACCCAAGCCCCGCAATGGCGACAAAGAACAATGCGCCGACTGCCGCTACGCCAATACCTATGCGCCGGATATACTTGTCGCGGGTACTCATACTCACCAGAGGCCAACCAGAATTGTATGATGTTGACGCCGACACATCATCCAAAACCTTCACCCAGAAAGATTAGCGAAATCCTTCTTGGCAAAGGCAGTTGATCGAAGATCCAGTGGAGGCACATTAACCTAACTGACCGGCGTTGGTTTGAGTTGAACCCAGACTCCGCCCAACCACCGTCGGGATTGGCGCTGGCATTTGTCCCAGCGGCCTACATCGCTAATGCCGACGCCGTTGTTCTCGAGCACGGGCGAAGTGCCGGCATGATCAGCACGACGGCGATGACCACAAGCGCTGCGAGTGCGCCGCCCACCGTTCAGCCTAGGCAATGGCACCGGAAAAACGCAGTGAATCGGTTGCGAGTTCCAGCGCCCCACGCACCGGGCGAGCGTGCTCCGTGCCTGCCCATTCAGGTGCCATGGGTAAACGCGCATGTACATGCGGCTACGGAACTTTTCACCATCACATCCGTTCCTGTCGGCCTGTTGGGGGGACGCGTGAAAGTATTGGTGGTTGAAGACGAGGCTCTGATCCGGTTGGGTGTCGTCGAACTGTTTCGCGACTGGGGCTTTGAAGTCCATGAGGCCGGGTCTGCGGACGAGGCGTTGATCTGCATTCGGGAGCAGAACGACTTCGACGTGCTGTTCACCGACATCGATATGCCGGGGACAATGGATGGCCTGGGGTTGGTCGACTTTGTCCGGGCGAGTGGATTGGCCATGACGCCTATGGTGGCCTCGGCAGCGTACGCCCTTGAGACCCTCAGCCTCCCTCCGGGTGTCGCGGCATTTTCAAAGCCGCTGGACACCGATCTTCTGCGGGACGAGTTCGCGCGGGTTGCGTCTCAGTTTTGAAGGGCACTGCATTGGCTGATCAAGCGAGTTGGGCGAATGCAGAGACGCTAATCAACACGGCTCCTGTGCTCATGTGGGCAGGTGATCAGGAGGGCCGCTGCATCTTTCTGAACGACGCCTGGACCAGGTTCACTGGCCAGGCGACCCGCGATGGCCTGGGCTGGGGCTTTCTGGAGGCGGTGCATCCAGACGACAGAGCGGAAGTCATGGCGGCTTGGAGAACAGCCCGGCAGACCAACAGCGCCTACAGCGCCGAGTATAGGCTAAGGACTGCCGCCGGTGTGTATAAGTGGGTGCTCGACACAGCGGCTCCTCACTCATCGCCGTCGGGGGAGCTGCAGGGTTATATCGGCTGCATCGTTGACAATTCTATCAGGCGAGAGGCTGAGACAGCCAGAGCACTGAGCCAGCGGCGCCTGGACATCGCGGTACGCGCGGCAGGTCTTGGTGTCTGGGATTGGGACTTGGAGACCAACCGCTTCACGTTTTCAGACATCGCCAGAACCATATTCGGATTCGAGGGCGACGATCCGATCGCATTTGAAACCATGTCGTCGGTGATGCATCCCGACGATATGCCCCATGTTCAGGAGCAGTCCGCGTCCGCGCTGGATCCTGAGCGTCGCAGGATCGAGCCCTATTACTACCGCATCATTCGGCCCGATGGTGAGCTGCGCTGGATTCACGCACAGGGAGAGGCTCTGTTCGAAGAGGTGGACGGCACGGCCAAGGCCGTCAGATATATCGGCACGTTCAAGGACATAACCGACCAGAAAGCGCACGAGCTACGTATAAGGGATAGCGAGGAACGCCTGCGGCTTGCGCTCGACTCCGGGGGCATTGCCGTATGGGAACTGAATTTGAAGACTAATGCCATCACGCACTCCCCTCAC
>CAMLOA010000161.1 GCA_946481445.1 uncultured Devosia sp.
CGGGAATGGCGAAGTTCTCAGTCTTGCTGCCTGACCGCGGCCCGATCAGCAGGTAGCCATCATAGTCGGCAATGGCGGTGCGGAGGGCCTCGGTCCAGGCGAACAAAGCCGGGATGACCACAATGTCATAGCCCGCAAAGCTCGTGGTGCCGGGCGAGAGGATGTCGACATCGACACCATGTTTGCGGAAGGCGGCGTAGAATGCACGCACATGGGCGCCATGCGTGAAGCCCTTCGCCTGCGGCTGCACTTCCCAAGCCCATTCGCTGGCATAGTCGAAGACGATGGCAACGCGCCCTTTGCTCGCCGTACCCGCAATCCCGACGGCCCTGAGTTCGCGGGCGACCTGCATGGCCTCGTGATAGGCGGGCGCCGGTTCACTGTCGGGTCGCAGCAGCCCGGCATGCATCTGTTCCTGCGCAAACGGCGCCTGTCGCCAGCGGAAGTAGGAAACGACCTCGGCCCCGTGCCCGAAGGCCTCCCAGGCCCACAGGCGCGCCATGCCGGGCAGGGGATCGGGATTGAACTGCGCCCAGTTCACCGGCCCGGGCTGCTGCTCCATGATCCACCAGCGGCCATGGCCAACGGTGCGATAGAGATCGTGGTGGAAGGCGGCATTGTCCGGGTCTCCCTGGCGCATGTAATGCCGCTTGATCTCCTCGGGCTCGTCGCTGACCGCAAGATGACCGATCGGATAGCTGTCCCAGCTGGCGATATCGAGCGTCCGGGCCACCTCGTAATGGTCGAACTCGGTATACCGGCTCATGAAGTTATGGATGACCGGCAGGTCGGGACGCTTCGCTTTAAGGATGTCGTACTGCACCTTGTTGAACGCTGCGACCTGGTCCGAGGCATAGCGGCGGAAATCGAGCTCATGCGCCGGTGCCGCCTCGGCCACCAGCATGTTGGGAAGGTCTACCTGGTCGAAGCGATTGTATTCCATGGACCAGAACACGTTGCCCCATGCCTGGTTGAGCGCGTCCACCGAGCGGTACTTGTCCTCCAGCCAGCGCCGGAATCCGTCTCTGGCTGCTGGCGAGTAGGAATAGGTGGTCCCATGGCACCCATACTCATTGTCCGTCTGCCATCCTGCCAGGGCAGGGTGGTCGCTGATCGCCTCGGCGAGCAGGGAGGTTATGCGGGCGCACTCCTCGCGGTAGCCAGGATGGGAGAAATCGTAGTGCCGGCGCGAGCCGAAGCCCTTGCGGCGGCCAGATGCATCCACGGCCAGCATGTCGGGATGCTTGTCCACCATCCAGCGCGGCGGCGTTGCCGTAGGCGTTCCGAATATGACCTTGAGCCCATGGCGGCCCAAAACGTCCATCGCGCGGATGAGCCAGTCGAACTGCACGTTTCCCGGGGTGGGTTCAAGCCTGGACCAGGCGAATTCGCCGATGCGGACAATGCTGATGCCCACCTCCGCCATGCGGGCGGCGTCGCGGTCCCACCATTCCTCGGGCCAGTGTTCAGGATAGTAGCAGACGCCCAGGGCGGGGGTGGTCATGGCAATTGTCTCAAAGAATGATGGTGGCTTCCGGCAGGCCGGCAATATCGACGTCGACGGCGAAAAGCCCCCCCGCGACCTTTTCGGCTGCCAATTGCTCGGGCGAGAGGTTCTTGTTGGCGGTGGTAATGAACAGCGTCTTGAGATCAGGGCCGCCAAAGGCCGGGCATGTCACCTGGCTCACCGGCACCTCGATGATGCGATCAATGCTGCCGTCCGGCGCGTGGCGCACGACGCAACTGCCGCCCCATCGCGCGTTCCAGAGGTAGCCTTGACTGTCGACAACGGCGCCATCGGGCCAGCCGCGCTGCCCCTCGAGATCGGCAAACAGGGTCCACTCGCCTGTCGGAAGGCCGGTTGCGGGGTCGGTTGGAACCTGCAGGATCCTGCGGCTGGGCGTATCGCTCCAATAGGCGATCGTCCCGTCGGGCGAAAAACAGGTCGCATTGGGAATGCTGACGCCGGTTCGGATCGTGGTGAGGCTGCCGGCCCGGTAGTGGTAGACGGCACCCGATGGCGCATCCTCCTTCCGGCTCATCGTCCCGATCCAGAACGCGCCGGAAGGATGCACCCGGCTGTCATTGGTTCGCGTCTCCGGCTCGTCCGCTTCGATCTCGTTGATCCGGTTCATGCCGCCGGTCGGGATGTGAAACTCCTTCAGCCCGGTGTCGGTGGCGAGGACCAGCGTGTCGTTGTCCACGATTGCCGCGGCGGCAACGGTTTCGTTGAACAACCAGCTGTCGGCGATCTCCCCGCTCGCGGTGACGGCAAACAAAGTCTGCTCGTTGATATCGAAGAAGAAGAGCTGCTGCCGTCCGGCGTGCCAGACGGGACCCTCGCCAAGGGCGCATTGGCTATCGAGGATGAGGCGGGCGGTCTGGTTCATTTCTGGCTTCCTGCGTCGTAGGCGGCAACGGCCCTGGTTGCCTTCTCGGCCACGTCCTCGACGCTCATGCCGGGCTTGTAGACGTAGGTACCGAGGCCAAATCCGGTGCAGCCGGCGGCAAAGTACTCGTCGAAATTGTCGGGGTTGGCCCCGCCCACCGCATAGACCGGCATTTCGGGAGGCAACACGGCCTTCATCGCCTTTATGCCCTTGGGGCCCAGCACTTCGGCAGGGAAGAACTTGAGCCCCGTGGCGCCCGCCTTAATGGCACGGAAGGCATCGGTCGGCGTGAACACGCCCGGATAGGACAGCATGCGGATGCGGATCGTTTCCTCGATCACCTGTTTGTTGGTGTCGGGCGATACGACGAAGGTGCCGCCAGCATCGGCTACCGCCCAGACCTGCTTCTTGGTCAGCACGGTTCCGGCACCGATGGAGGCCTTGTCGCCAAGGGCATTAGCGGCCAGCGAGATGCTCGTCAGCGCGTCGGGCGAGTTGAGCGGCACTTCGATCAGGGTAATGCCTGCGGCGATTAGGGCTTCACAGACCGGAATGGCCTCCGGTGGGGTAATCCCCCTCAGGATGGCGATGATATGGCGGTGATCGGTCATGCTTGCTCCTGGTGGCGCGCGGCCTGTAGTCCGGCAATGGTCGCCTGTGTGGCGTCGATGATTTCACTTTGAATGCCGATCTGCGCGAGTGCGGCCCCATAGATCCGGCCCAGCCTGGCCGAACCTATGAGCGGGATCACGTCGGTTCCGGACATCCAGCCCCGGTGGCCGCCGACCTCCGCACCGATCAGCAGTCCGGAGAGATAGCCGCTGCACCAGTCGGGGCCGCGGTTGGACAGCAGCGAGGCCGCGCGGGCCTTGAACAGCAACCCTGTCAGCCGCTCCGGGGAGACTCGAGGCCAGCGGCAAGCCCCGCGGCGACGCCGGCTTCGGTTTCGGGCCCGCTGCTGCGACCGGCGAGGGAATGGCGCAGGACGCTGTGGGTCCCGATGACCTCGAACAATTCCCCGGTCATGGCCGTGGAGAACCGAAGCAGACGCCCACTATCGATGACGGCCCATTTGCTGTGCGTTCCCGGCATCACGACAGTGCCGGCAAATCCGGGTCGCAACGACAGCAGGCCCAGCAACTGGGTTTCTTCGCCGCGCATCACGTCTTCCTCGCCAGCGGTGCGCTGGCAGATGCCGGGAAGGATTCGCGGGGCAAGCCGCGTACTGGCGCCAGCCGGTCGCACGGCGCCGTCACCGAGCCGGTTCAACGCGGTGGGGGCCTCCAGATAGGGCGCTTCGAGCCAACCCTGGCGGGCACCGGCCATGCCACAGATCCAGACGTCCAATGGGTCGCCGCCGGTGCCGGCGAAACCGGCGCAGATCTCGTCGAGCACCCCGGGGAACTGCTCCCTGGCCAGCTTGCCCATGCCCTTGTCGGATTCGGCCGCAGGCCCTGCCTTGCCATCAGGAGAAATGCCCCAGGCACGAAGGTTGGACGTGCCCCAGTCCACGGCAATCCAGTCCACACTCACGGTATGCAATCTCCCTCTGCCGGTTTGGCGGCGCGACCCTAGTTGGTGCGGGGCCCCAGGGCCAGACCGATTCGACGTCTTCCCGCCGGCCAGCATCCGCACCAGGACGCTGGCGTCTTCTCTGCTGGTAAGCTCGGCTGGCAATTTCGGAGCATGTTCTGACCGTTTTTTGCCTGCGCGTCAAAAGTATGATTTTTTATTCGGAAACGCATTCACTCTGGCACTGGTCATGCTAGAACGTCTGCAATCGTTGCGGCGCCAGTTGCGCCGGGCGAAACTGAGGAAAGCAAAAATGACGGCAGCCAACGGCGGTTCTGCGCCCAAGCAATTGCGCTCTCGCGCCTGGTTCGACAACCCCGACAATGCGGACATGACGGCGCTCTACCTCGAGCGGTACATGAACTACGGCGTCTCGCGAGAAGAGCTGCAGTCGGGCAGGCCCATCATCGGCATAGCCCAGACCGGCTCCGACCTGAGCCCCTGCAACCGGCATCACATCGTGCTGGCCGAACGCGTCCGCGAAGGCATCCGCGAAGCGGGCGGCATCGCCATCGAATTCCCCGTCCACCCGATCCAGGAAACCGGCAAGCGCCCCACGGCCGGCCTTGACCGCAACCTGGCCTATCTCGGTCTCGTCGAAGTGCTCTATGGCTATCCGCTGGATGGCGTCGTGCTGACCATTGGCTGCGACAAGACCACGCCGGCCATGCTGATGGGCGCCGCCACCGTAAACATCCCGGCCATCGCGCTGTCGGTCGGCCCCATGCTCAATGGCTGGCACAAGGGCGAACGCACCGGCTCGGGCACGATCGTGTGGAAGGCGCGCCAGATGATGGCCGCCGGCGAAATCGACTATCCCCAGTTCATCGAGTTGGTGGCTTCGTCCGCGCCCTCGACCGGCTACTGCAACACCATGGGCACGGCGACGACCATGAACTCGCTGGCCGAGTCGCTGGGCATGCAATTGCCCGGCTCGGCCGCCATTCCCGCGCCGTATCGCGATCGTCAGGAAATGGCCTATCGGACCGGCAAGCGCATCGTCGACATGGTGCATGAGGACCTCAAGCCGTCCGACATCCTCACCAAGGACAATTTCATCAACACCATCGTGGTGAACTCCGCCATCGGCGGCTCCACCAACGCGCCGATCCACATCAACGCGATCGCACGCCATATCGGGGTGGACCTCAGCATCGATGACTGGCAGGCACATGGCCACAAGGTCCCGCTGCTGGTGAACCTGCAGCCGGCGGGTGAATACCTGGGCGAGGACTACTACCATGCCGGCGGCGTCCCCGCCGTGGTCAACGAACTGATGAAGCAGGGCCTCATCCGGGAGAGCGCCCCGACGGTCAACGGCAAGACCATTGGCGAGAATTGCCGCAATACGCCGATCCAGGACGAGAAGGTCATCCGACCCTTCGGCAGCCCGCTCAAGGCGGAGGCCGGGTTCCTGGTGTTGCGCGGCAACCTCTTCGACAACGCCATCATGAAGACGAGCGTTGTTTCTCCGGAGTTCCGCGAGCGCTACCTCAACAATCCCGCCCATCCCGGCATGTTCGAAGGCAAGGCCGTGGTCTTTGACGGCCCGGAAGACTATCACCACCGCATCGACGATCCGTCGTTGGCGATCGACGAGCACACGCTGCTCTTCATGCGCGGCGCCGGCCCGATCGGCTATCCG
>CAMLOA010000162.1 GCA_946481445.1 uncultured Devosia sp.
GCATTGCCAAAGCCGCCATTGCCGCCACTGAGCAGTACGACGCGCTGGCCCACCTCCGTCATGTCGGCGATTAGCGTTTCGTTGTCGTCCTCGAAGACCTGAGTGCCGACAGGCACGCGCAGCACCACGTCCTCGCCATCGGCGCCGGTCCGCTGCTTGCCCATGCCATGGGTGCCCGTCTTGGCCTTGAAATGCTGCTGGTAACGATAGTCGATGAGCGTATTGAGGCCGTCGACGCATTCGAGCACGACATCGCCCCCGCGGCCGCCATTGCCGCCATTGGGGCCGCCGAATTCGACGAATTTTTCGCGCAGGAAGCTGACCGCACCGGCGCCGCCGTCACCGGAGCGCACGAAGATCTTGGCTTGGTCGAGAAATTTCATTTGGGTCTGGCCTTCCAGACGCTGCGCGTCATGATGGTGTCGATATGCTCCACCTCGGCGCCGCGCGCAAGGCAGAGCAGGCTGGAGCGGCCTGTTTCGGCAAAGCCAAGCTTCTTCTGGATGGCCAGGGAAGGGGCATTGAAGACAAACACGCCCGAAAGCACGGCGGGTGAGCGGGTGATGTCGAAGAACCAGTCGAGGCTGGCCACCACGGCTTCGGTCATGATTCCGCGCCCCCAGAAGGGGCGCCCCAGCCAGTAGCCAATGATCGGTCCCTTGGGCCCGTTGTGGAAGCCAACCTGGCCCACCAGCCCCTGATTGGGCAGCTCGATGGCGAAACTGGTGTTCTCGGGCGGCAGGCCGGGCACACGGGTGCGCAGCCACGCCTTGGCGTCACTGAGGTGGTAGGGAAAGGGCACGCGGGCCAGGTTTCCCGCGACCGCGAAGTCGTTGAGAAACCGTGCAATGGCCGGCGCGTCGCCCAGCTGGGGCTGGCGCAGCAGCAGGCGGCTGGTGCGCAGCGTCGCGCTCATCGGGATCTCCTTTCCATCCAGTCCTGCCGGCTGAGAGTTGTGACCACATGGGGCACATTTCGCTGCAGGCAGTGGGAAAATCGCATGTCCCTGCCGGCCAGGGTGAAGCCCAGCTTGCGCTGCACCGAAAGCGAGGCTGCATTGTCATGGTGGGCGCTGCAGGCCACGATATCGGCGCTGGTCCCGGAATAGTGCCAATCGATCAAAGCCGCAGCCGCTTCGCTGGCATAGCCGCGGTTCCAGTGCTGGCGGCTGATCCAGAACCCGAGCTCGTTGAGCAGGGAAACGCAGCCAATCAGCCCCTTGCCCGGCAGTTCCAGTACGAACAGGGCCCGATCCGGGGTCGGCTCGGGGACCTGACGCAACCAATCGATGGCCATGGCCAGCGTATAGGGCCAGGGCAAGGCGGTGAGGAAGCGCGCCACGTCGTATTCACTGACCCCGAGGGCATAGTGCGGCGCATCGTCGAGCCGGGGCGCCCGAAGGACAAGTCTTTGCGTCCGGATCTCCGTCATCTCCCGAACTCCAGCCGCATATAGGTGGTCGGCTTGCCGACATTGGTGCCGATGGTTTCCGCCGATTCATGGGTTTCGAGGAATCCCGCCTTGGCCAGAACCCGGCGCGACCCCGAATTGCTCGACAGGGCGCGGGAGCGCAAAGCGCTGTACCCCGCCGCGCGTGCCGCCGCGACGACGGCCTGGGCCGCCTCGGTCGCATAGCCGAAACCCCAATATGGCTGGCCAAGCCAGTAGCCCAGCTCGGGCAACTGGCCGGGAACCAGATGCAGGCCGACGGTGCCGATGAAGTCACCATCGCGCAGGATGGCCCAGGCAAATTCCTCGGACCCGCGGGCTATGTTCTCGACGAAGTGCCGCCCATGGCTTTCGTCATAGGGGTGGGGCAGACGCGCAAGCACAGCGAAAATGGCTTTATTGTTGGCCAGCACCGCCATTTGCGGGACATGGGCCAGGGTCGGAGTCGTCAACACCAGGCGCGCGGTGGCAATGGTGGCGGGCAGGCGATCCGGGAAGTGGTCCATGTGCAGCAATGCTCCAGAATGCAGAAAGGGGAACCGGCGGACCGGTTCCCCTCGGAGAGTCTGCATCTGTCGCAAGACACATGCCGGGGAACAGGTCACCGGCTGGGTCTTTACGAGAACCTGCCGGGTTATTCGGCGGCCTCTGCCGGGACGACGGAAACGAACACCTGCGATTTCGCACGGGTTCGGAACGCGACTTTGCCGTCGACGAGCGCGAAGATGGTGTGATCCTTGCCCAGGCCGACATTGGTGCCCGGGTGCCACTTGGTGCCGCGCTGACGCACGAGGATGTTGCCGGCGAGCACAGCTTCGCCACCGAACTTCTTGACGCCGAGACGACGGCCAGCGGTATCACGACCGTTGCGGGACGAGCCGCCTGCTTTCTTGTGTGCCATCTCTAGTGCTCCTTATTCCTTGTCGGCCTTGGGTGCGGCCTTCTTGGCCGGGGCCTTCTTCGCCGGCTTTTCAGCGGCGGTGTCTTCAGTGGCGGCGGCAGCCTTCTTGGGCGCGGCCTTCTTGGGGGCAGCCTTGGCCTCGGTGGCTTCGGCAGCAGCTTCCGCCTTGGGAGCGGCCTTCTTGGCCGGGGCCTTCTCGGTCACGGTCTCGGCGGCTTCCGACTTGGCGGCAGCCTTGATCGTCGGCTTGGCGCCGCCGGTCAGGATCTCGGTGATGCGCACCGTGGTCAGCAGCTGGCGGTGACCGTTGCGGCGACGCGAATTGTGGCGGCGGCGCTTCTTGAAGATGATGACGGTCTTCTGCTTGCGGGTCTCGAGCAGTTCGGCGGCGACGAGCGCGCCTTCCACCAGCGGCGCACCGACTTCGTCACCGACCATCAGAACCTGGTCGAAGGTGACGATGTCGCCTGCCTGGGCGTCGAGCTTTTCAATCTTGAGAACGTCATTGGCGGCAACCTTGTACTGCTTGCCACCGGTCTTGATCACGGCGAAAGTCATAGCTTAACCGGGAGCGTCAAACGCCCGGTCCCTTGTGTCGCGTTCCATCGGCGCCGCAGGAAAAGCCCAGAAATCCTGCAGTCTTGGGTCGTCATGCCGGGGATCAATCCGGCGGGCAGCCTTGAACAGCGTTTTCAAACGAAGGAAGCGCGCCAGATGGACCGGCGCGCATTCCGGGGCGCTTATCGCGGCAAATGCCCTGTGAGTCAAGCGCTTCGCGCGCGATCAGCCGTTCGGATACCAGTTGCGCAGGCGCAGCTCGGTATGGTCGCCGACCCCCGTTTCGAGCACCGACAGGTCACTATCGCCATAGTGGTAGGGATAGAGCACGGCAGGCTTGAAGGTATTGACCGCGTCCACCGCCTGATCGGGGGTCATGGTATAGGGCAGGTTCATCGGCAGGAAGGCGACAGCAATGTCGGTCAGCGCCAGCATGTCCGGCGTGGGTTCAGTGTCGCCGGCGATATAGACCTTCTTGTCGCCCAGGGTCAGCACATAGCCATTGCCCACCCCGACCGGGTGATAGCGCATGCGGTCCTCGGTGACATTGTGCGCGGCGATGGCGTCCACGGCGATGCCGTTGAGATCACCCGATGCGCCATTGGCGATGGCCGTCGCTTTGGCCTTGAGGCCATCGGGCAGCTTGCCGAAGACTTCCTGGCTGGTGAGGATCGGGGCCGAACCGGCTATGGCCTCGAGCGTGGGCAGGTCGAGATGGTCGCCGTGGCCATGGGTGATCAGGATGGCTGTCGGGGCCGGCAGGCCTGCATATCGGGCGGCGCCACCCACCGGATCGACATAGATCACCTCGTCGCCGAAGCTGAGCAGCAGGCTGGCGTGATCCACGGGGTGTATGGTCACATCCCCGCCTGCGGTCGACAGCGTATCTCCGTCCATGGCGCTTTCCTCCTGAGCCGAGGCCGATGCCAGATAGCCGGTGCCCAGCGACACCAGCGGCAGGGCTGCCATGCCGGCAACCACGTCGCGACGCTTTACCATCGATTTCTCCCTTTGTGATGCAGGTTTGCGTTCTGCGAACGCACCCAGCCACCCGCCGGTTCGCCTCTGCACGCGATCGTGACCGGGTCAGGCCGGCAGGCGGGCGCTCAGCCTTTCCCGCAAGGCGCGCGCCGTTCCGGTCTCCTGACCAAGGACTGCAGGCTTGTGCCGCGCCGTCCAGTCAGCGAGGGACCAGGCCGGCGCATCGGCGTCCACGGCGACCACGGGCAGGTAGGCCTGGGCCGTGACCATGGCGCCGCCGGCCTCGACCCGCATGGTCTCGCGCCGGTATTCGTCCCCCTCGAAGGCATCGAGCACGGCCATGTCGAGGGGCGTGAGGCCCTCCACCAACAGCCCCGTCGCCGCCGTGCCCGCGCATGGCACCAGGGCCGGATACACCCGGCCCGGATAGGCGACCGCGCGATAGCCCGGCGCCAGCGCCCGCTTCAGGCAAGTCACATCCACCTGTCGCCCCAGCACCGCGCCCAGCACATCGGCGTCCTGCAGGGTTCCATAGACGAAGAGCATGAGAGCGCGATCCGAAGCGTTGAAACGCCACAAGGGGTGTTGCGGGCTCGTTATTGCTATGTCATAAGCCCGCCCGTGTCGACCGCCGCGCCCCGCAGGGCGCCTCATCGATCTCGCGGAGAGATGGCAGAGTGGTTGAATGCACCGCACTCGAAATGCGGCATAGGGGCAACTCTATCGGGGGTTCGAATCCCTCTCTCTCCGCCATTCCTAAGCCATTGAAATTGCTGGAGTAGATTCCGAATCAAAGTGCGGATTCTGTCACAGCCTCCCGTCACATCCGACGGGAGTGTTTGTTCCTTGCTTAAGTCCATCGCATCCTTGGTTCACCGGCGAGGTTCGGTCTATTGGTTCCGCAAAGCGGTGCCGGCGGACTTGATCGATCGCCTCGGACACTCGGACATCCGCAAATCGTTGCGCACAGGCAACATGCGGTTGGCCCGACAGCGGGCCTGGGCTTTGATATTCGTTCTTGAGGATGCATTTGCGGTACTGCGCGACGCGGGGCTCTCGCCCGGCGCCCGCGACGCATTGGGCGTCGTCCTCGACAACCTCATGAACGACCTCGACCGCACGGGCCAGCAATGGTCGCAACGCCTGCGATACAGAGCCTTGCTGGAGAGTCTCGACGCTGCGCCATCCGACGGGGGCGCCAATGGGGAAGGGTCGTCTATCGTGCAGGCCGCCCAGGTCGCCATCCCTACGGACATTCCGATTCCGCGGGTCCCGCCGGCGACACCCGCGGCAGGTCAAACTCCAACCGACATCGCACAGGCGGTGATGAGTGCCTTGCGCCTCGCGAGTATCCACCCGGATGCCAACAAGCCGCTGACCAGCTTTCTGCCGGAGTATCTGGCGAGTGTTCGCAAGAAGGGCTGCCGCGAGCAATATCTGAGCGAAATCGGCACCAAGGCGCGCATCTTCGTCTGCACGATCGGCGACAAGCCCGTGCACGAATACGGCAAGGCGGATCTGCTCCACTACCGTGACCTCATCGACCAGATGCCGTTCGATGCGATCAAGCACCTCAAGACGGACGATCCGGTCAAGGCAATCGCGTTGAACAAGGCGCGTGCCGTGCCCTTGCCGCCGATCAGTTCGACCACGGTCAACAGCAAGTATTTGACGGTCATCCGTGGCCTGTTCGG
>CAMLOA010000163.1 GCA_946481445.1 uncultured Devosia sp.
AAGATCGCGACCACGGCCAGCAACGGCACGATTGCGAGATCTTCCAGCAACAGGATGGACACCATCTTCTGCCCGCCATCGGTGGCCAGTTCCCCGCGCTCGGACAGTATCTGCATCACGATCGCCGTCGATGTCAGCACGAAGCCCGCCCCGAAGATGAAGGCGACAACCGGCGCGAATCCGAGCAGCACGCCGACGCCGGTCAGCAGGGCCGCGCACACCGCCACCTGGATCAGCCCCAGCCCGAAAATCTGC
The DNA here is from genome assembly GCA_946481445.1 of uncultured Devosia sp. Next base: position 256 of record CAMLOA010000163.1, read on the forward strand.
TTGCGGAGAGCCCACAGCTTGCTGGGCTCCATCTCGAGGCCGATGATGAACAGAAACATCACCACGCCCAGCTCGGCGATGGTCAGCACAGATGCAGGGTCGGCAATCAGGGCGAGGCCGGATGGACCGAGCAGCAATCCCGCTGCCAGGTAGCCGAGGACCGACCCCAGCCCGATCCGCTTGAAGATCGGAACCCCGATCACGGCAGCGCCAAGCAGCGCCACGACCGGAATCAGATCAACGCCATGATGGGCGGCTTCCGCCGCATGTCCAACAACTTCACCCGCCACGACGCTCTCCGGTCCACCCTGTAAGCCCCGAGTCTTTCTGGGCAGAGGGCGGGCGTCAAGCGTTCGGCATGCATGGCTGCTTCAGGCGGCGGGCTCGACCCCGCTGGGCGCTGTCCCCTCGGGAGGCTGCATGCGCTCTTCCTTGCGCTTGTCGGTCGGCTTTTCCTCGTCCAGGCGCTGTTCGCGGATGGCGCGCGCCGTGTTGGCCAGCAATTCCTCCCTGGCAGTCATGCGCGCTGTGCGTCGGACCGGCCGGCGGGGGACCATTGGCTTGCTGGGCAGGGCATGGGCCATCACCGACGTGGCGATCAGCAGCGTCGGCACGGCCACCAGGCCGCCGACCGGTCCCCAAGCCCACAGCCAGAAGGTGATCGACAAGAAGATGATGAATGGGTTGAGCGTCATCGTGCGGCCGATGAAATGCGGCGTCACGATCTGCCCTTCCACGAAATTGATGCAGATATAGCAGCCCACCGGCAGCAGGATCGCGCCCAGTTCGGTCTGCGTGCCCAGGCCCACGGCCAGCAGCACCAGGATCATCACCCCTTGCCCGACATAGGGAATGTAGTTGAGCACGGCGGCCAGCGCACCCCACAGCAGGGGCGACGGCATGCCAATGGCCCACATGGCCAGCGACACTGCGCAGCCGACGCAGAAGTTGATGAAGGTGATCGACAGCAGGAACTTGCTGACTTTGCTTTCCACGTCGCGGAACACGTGGGCCGTGCGCCAGCGCATCCTCCGGCTGACGCAGAGCGAGAGGACCGAGATGCGGATGTGGTCGCGTGTCGCCACGAAAAAATAGAGGCTCGCAAGGAAGATCAGGATCTGCGCCAGGATTGCCGGCGCGATCATCGCGATGCTGATGACCTGGCCCCCGTCTTCCACCGTGACGGACATGGCGCTCTCGTTGCTGAACACGGAAGTAACCTGCTCCTGCACGGCCGAGATTGTCTGGAGCGGCCCTTCGAGCGTCGCCAGTTGCTGCTGCAGCTTGTTCCAGATGAGCGGCGCCCGCGCGACCCAGTCCGAGAGCGGCACGGCGAACAGCGCTATGCCAAGGGCGATGAGCCCGACCAGCATCAGCACGACCACGCCTGCCGATAGTGCGGGCGGCACGCCCCAGTTCTCGACACGGTCGGCCACCGGTCCGAACATCAGCCCGATGACGATGGCCAGCGTCACCGGCGCCAGGATGACCTGGCCTGCCTGCAGTGCAACCAGCGCCGCCAGGAACCCGACGAAGACGATCGCCAGGCGAGAGGCATTGCCGAGCAATCGCTCGAACTGACTCTCGCTCATGTCTTCAGATGCCGCCAGCCGTGCCGTGCGCGCCATTGCCGTTCCAATCCCGATGCTGCCCAGTGCTCCTCAACGCCGGCTCCGGTGAAACGTTCCGTTGGGGAAGCTAAGCGCTTCTGGTCGACCGCGGCGCTTGGGGGCGCTAGTGTCCCGGCCGCTCGACTCCTTCGCCAAGGCCCGCAATGACCCGCAAGATCATCATCGACAGCGACCCCGGACAGGACGATGCCGTCGCCATCCTACTGGCGCTCGCATCCCCCGAAGAGCTCGAAGTGCTCGGCATCGTCGCGGTAGCCGGCAATGTCGGCCTCGACCACAATTCCACCAATGCCCGCAAGATAGTCGAGCTGTCCGGCCGCACCGACATTCCTGTCTATGCCGGCTGCGCCCGTCCGATGCGCCGTCATCTGGTTACCGCCGAGCATGTCCATGGCGAAACCGGCCTCAACGGACCCGAACTGCCCGATCCCAGAATTCCGCTGCAGCCCGGGCACGGGGTCGACTGGATCATCGATACGCTCATGGCCGCCCCGCCAGGCACAATCACCCTGTGCACCCTCGGACCGCTGACCAATATTGGCATGGCCCTGGTCAAGCAGCCGGCCATTGCCGAACGCATCCAGGAAATCGTCATGATGGGCGGCGCCTATTTCGAAGTGGGCAACATCACCCCCGCCGCCGAATTCAACATCTATGTCGATCCGGAAGCGGCCGACGTCGTTTTGCGCTCGGGCGTCCCCATCACCATGCTGCCGCTCGACGTGACCCACCAGGTGCTTTCGACGCCGGAGCGCCTGGCTGCGCTGCGCGGCCTGGGCAACCGCACCGGCTTCGCCGTCTACGAGATGCTGAGCTTCTCGGAGAGCTTCGACATGCAGAAATATGGCTGGCCCGGCGCCCCGCTACATGACCCCACTGTCATCGCCTACCTGCTGCAGCCGGACCTGTTCGAGGGCCGCCACTGCAATGTCACGGTCGAAACGGCCAGCGAACTCACCATCGGCATGACCGTCGCCGACTACTGGCACGTAACCGGAAAGGTCCGGAACGTCAACTTCCTGCGCAATGCCGATGCCGAAGGCTTCTATTCCGTGTTGCTGGAGCGGCTGGCCCGCCTGCCCTGACATCACCCAAGCGTGATGACCGGCGCGAAACCGTCCTGACCGGAGCACCGTACCTCCCAGCGACCTGACCGTCGGCGCCAAACCGGCGGCGGGAAGCACAGGGAGTCATCATGCATCACGTCAAGATCTTGGCCACCGCCACCGCCTTCGCACTCGCTTCGACACCGGCCTTCGCGCAAGACAATCCGATGGTCGGCGGTGCCGCCATGTTTGCCGACAAGAACATCGTCGAAAACGCAGTCAATTCGGCAGATCACACCACGCTGGTTGCCGCCGTCACGGCCGCCGGCCTCGTTGAAACCCTGCAGGGCCCGGGCCCCTTCACAGTGTTTGCGCCCACCAACGATGCCTTCGGCAAGCTTCCGGCGGGCACCGTCGACACGCTGCTGATGGAAGAAAACAAGGGCCAGTTGGTCAAGGTGCTAACCGCCCATGTCGTGGCCGGCAAGGTATCCGCTGCCGACCTGCTTGCGGGCATCGCCGCCAGCAGCAATGGCCAGTTCAACCTGCGCACCGTCAGCGGCGACGCTCTCACGGCCACGGCGCGCGGCAATACCGTTTTCATCTACGATGAATCGGGCGGCGCTGCCCGCGTCACCATTGCCGACGTCAATCAGTCCAACGGCGTCATCCACGTCGTCGACGACGTCCTGCTGCCGCGATAATCCCTTCCATCCGGCGCGGCGCAGGCCCTGCACGAAGGTGCGGGGCCTTGCGCGCATCCGCCTCTATCCCGTCACCCGGTAGAGTCGAACCGGCTTGGTGCCGCCTCGGGCGATGAGACCCTTGAACTCCAGGTCGAGTTGCACGCCCTTCATCCACCAGCCGGCCTTCTCACCACCGGGGAAATGCTCCTGTGACAGGATCGGCGCAATTTTCTCCCGCAATTCGGCCGGTGTGATGCCGGGCGCTTCAACAGGCAGCGCGGCGAGAACCGCCTCCTTCATGGCGAAGAACTTGGCTGCGTCCACGGACACCTTGTGATCCGGCGAAACGGCATTTTCCATGAGGTATCTTTCGCCCGTATGCTTAGCCATGACGGTGCCCTTGGAGGGCACGATCCATGGCAGCGGCAAACTCGGCCATATGGCTTTCAAATCCCATATGGTCGCCCGGAAATGCGGTCGGCTTGATACCGAGCTGGTCGGCCAGCGCCACGCCCATGGCCTCGATCGGCTGTCCTGCCGAGCCGGCGCCGATGGCAACCACGATGCGCGTTTGGCCGCGGCGCAGCGCCTCGATATCGGGCCGATAGGTCGAGAGCGGCAACATGCCATGAGCCAGCCAGTATTCGAAATTGCCCGCAACCCGGCCAAAGGTTTCGGCCGCTTCCGGCGGCATGTCGAAATCCGGCGGGCCATCGAGACCATTCTCAGCAAAGAACTGTCCCATGGCCGCCTCGACTCCATCCCTTCGATAGGTCTCGTACAAGGCCCGTTCCCCGGCCAAAGCCGGCTCCGGATCTGCCAGCAGCATGATGCTGGGTGGTTCATGCGCTACAAGCACGGATACGCTGGCGGGATGGCGTGCGGACAGGTCGAGGCCGATCTGTGCGCCCCCACTTGTGCCGAAGACATAGGCAGGACCAGACCCTTCGGCCGCGATCAGCGCAGCCACGTCATCGGCGATCAGATTGACATCGAGATCGCCCGGAGGCGCGTCCGTGACGGTGCGTGAATTACCGCGCGGATCAAAGGACAAGACCGTGTAGCGACCGGCAAACTCACCGGCGAGGCCAGCGAAAACGCCAGCATCCTGGGGGCCGCCCGGGATCATAACCAGCAGGGGGCCGCTGCCCCAGGTCTCATAGTGTATGGCCGCACCCGCAACACGAAGAGTCTTGGCCTTGTGGTCAGTCATGACATGCTCCCGCGATCAAACTGGACGGTCCAGTTCTCAACTTGCGGCAAACTAGACTGTCCAGTATGATTGTCAAGTCGAAAGGAGTCGTCATGGCGGTTGAGGTGAAGAACGCAGCGGATACCAGCTCGGGCCGGAAGCGCCTGAGCGTGCTGGCGGCTGCGACCGAAACGTTCATGAAGTCCGGCTTTCTCGGCGCCAATATGGACGAGATCGCCGCAGCATCGGGCGTGTCCAAGCAGACCGTCTACAAGAATTTCGGCAGCAAGGAGGCCCTGTTCATCGAGGTCGTGACGGCGATGATGAGCGATGCCGATCAAAGGGTGCATACGGCTCCGGCAGAGCCCGAAAGCCATAAGGCGCTGGAGCGGTTTCTGTTTGACTACGCCCACCGCCAGCTCTCGGTCGCATTGACCCCCGACCTGATGCAACTGCGTCGCCTGGTGATCGGCGAGCTGGCGCGCTTTCCCGAACTCGCCCGCATTCTTCATGAGCGGGGCCCCCAACGGGCGATCACCGTCTTGTCCGGCATTTTCGAACGGCTGCAAGCCAAGGGCCTGCTCGATTGCCCCGATCCGATCCTGGCGGCCACCAATTTCAACTGGTTGTTCATGGCCGAGCCGGTCAACAGGGCCATGCTCCTGGGCGACAAAGGCTTGCCCAGCGACGCCGACATGCAGCGCTACGCCACGGAAGCTGTGCGGGTGTTTCTCAAGGCATACGGGACAGAGC
>CAMLOA010000164.1 GCA_946481445.1 uncultured Devosia sp.
CGTCGCCAGCGCCTCGGCGCTGACGACGTTGACCTTGTTGACCACCGGCGCGGCGGCGAAATAGGCGTCCGGATCGACCAGGATGCGCAATCCGTCGCGCTCCGGCAGCGACAGAAACACGCCGATCGACATGGTGGTAGCGTCGACCTGACCGGCCATCAGCGCCTGGGCCCGGATGTCGGGCTGGCCCAGGGACACGACCTCCAGCTGCTCCATGGCGATGCCGGCCGCTTCGAGGACGCGGCCGGACAGGGCATGATCGAGGGATCCGGGGCGGCCGATGCCGAAGCTCAGGCCGGCGAGGTCGGCCGGAGCCGCGATATCGGCCCGCGCGGCAATGAGGAAGGGCAGCGACTTGTTGGGCGAGGTGACGGCCCTGAGACCGGTCTCGCCCCGCGCCACCAGCTGCAGCAGCGCATCGAGCCCGACATTGGCCATATCGCCTTCACCCGACAGGATCGCAGCGATAGCCGATGGCGTCTGCTGCACCCGGACCAGTTCCACCTCGACGCCCTCGCGCTCGAAATAGCCAAGCTCCACGGCCAGATCCATCACCGAATTGGGCACCAGCGGTGGCTCGAGATGAGTGACGATCAGCTGGAATGCATCGGCGTGGCTGCCAAGGGTCAGGCCGGCATAGGCGACGAGCGGCAGGAGCAGGCGGGCAAGGGTGCGGCGGAGCATGGACGGGGAGGCCTGGAGTGAGACTGTGGCTGAGGCTTAGCCGGATGCGCGCCAGCGCACCAGCCGTTTCTCGGCCAGCCGCAGCCCCTCGGCCACCAGTACGCCGAGAGCGGCCAGCACCAGCACGATGACGAAATACTCGGCCATGCGGAACGTGTTGCCATAGAGTGCGAGCAATCCGCCCAGGCCCCGTACCGCGGTATAGAGTTCGGCCACCACGGTGTTGATCAGCCCGATCGTGGCCCCCAGCCGCAACCCGGCGATGATGAACGGCACCGCACCCGGCAGGACGATGCGCCGGAAGGTTTCCGCGCGACCGGCGCGGACCGAGCGGGCCATTTCCAGCAGGTCGGCATCGGTCGCGAGCACGCCGGCATAGGTGTTGACCAGGATCGGCATGACCGCCCCCAGCAGAACGATCACCAGTTTGGCCTCGATGCCCAGGCCCAGAAACACAATGATCAGCGGCACGAAGGCGACGCGCGGTGTCGCCGCAAGGGCAAAGACGTAGACGTCCAGCGTCTTGCCCAGCGGCACGAAGGCGCCCATGAACAGGCCCAGCGGCACGGCGATGATGATGGCCAGGCCGTAGCCGCCCAGGAAGGTGACCAGGCTATCGCCCAAGGCGGGCAGGAGGCGCCCCTCGGCAAGCAGCCTCTGCCCAGCGGCTAGGGTCGCTGCCGGCGTCGGCACGATGACCCCGCCGACCCAGGTTGCGATCAGCCACCACAGGCCGATCAGCCCGGCCAGCACGGCAAGCCGATAGAGGGCGATCATCGGCCGTGCGCCGGATCAGCTCTTTGCCGGTACGACGCGCCAGACCACGTGCCCGACATCGTCCACCACCAGCAGGGCGCCGTCCTTGGCGATGGTGACGCCCACCGGCCGGCCGTTGGAGTGCTTTTCGTCGGGCGCAAGGAAGCCGGTGAGCAGGTCGATGGGCGGCTGGCCGGTGGGCTGGCCATTCCTGAAGGGCACCAGAACGACGCGATAGCCGCTGAGCTTGGAGCGGTTCCAGGAGCCATGCTGCCCGATGACCATGCCTTCCGGATAGCCGGGCAGTGTTCCTTCCGGCAGCCAGCACAGACCCAGCGATGCAGTGTGCCCGCCCAGGGCGTAGTCCGGCATGGCCTGGCTGGCGACCAGGGCCGGATTCTGCGGTTGGACGCGGTCGTCGACCACGCCCCAGTAGGAGTAGGGCCAGCCGTAGAAGGCGCCATCCTTGACCGAGGTCAGGTAGTCGGGCGGGGTTTCGTCGCCCAGCCCATCGCGCTCGTTGACCACCGTCCACAGCGCACCGGTATTGGGCTCGAAGGCCATGCCGACCGGGTTGCGCAGCCCGCCGGCAAAGGTGCGGCGGGCGCCGGTGACCAGATCGAGCTCGAGAATGCAGGCCCGGTCTACTTCGGCGTCGAAGCCGCCCTCGGCGATGTTGCTCAGCGAACCGACGCCGATGAACAGTTTTGTGCCATCAGCGCTGGCGATGACATTGCGCGTCCAGTGGCCGCCTGGCTTGAGGTCGGTCAGCTTCTTGCCCTGGGAAGTGATGCGGGTCTGCCCTTCCTCATAGGGAAAGGCGACAACGCTGTCGGCATTGCCGACATAGAAGGTGTTGCCCACCAGCGCCATGCCGAATGGCTGGCTGAGGTTTTCCAGGAAGGTCTCGCGAATCTCGGGGACGCCATCGCCGTCGGCGTCACGCAGCAGTGTGATGCGGTTGGCGCTCGGATAGATGGCGCCGGCTCGCTTCATGGTGTGGACCATCGCCACATCCATCACCGACTTGACCCGGCCCGCCTGCGAGGATGCCTCGGCGATCAGCACGTCGCCATTGGGCAGGACATAGGCCCAGCGCGGATGCTGCAGCTTGTCGGCAAAGGCGGTGACGGTGAGGCCCGGTGCCGCGGTTGGCCTTTCACCCGGATCCCAGCCCTTGGCCGTGGGCATCTTCAGCGTTGGCAGCGAACCCTGCGGGTGAGCGGTCGGCATCTTGGGGTCGGCCCCATAGACCGGATCGTGGTGACGCGGATGACGGGGATACTCCATGATCCAGTACCAGACGCCCGCAGCGGCAAGCACGCCGGCTGCGAGCAGGACGAGAATAACGGTTCCGACCATGGGAAAATCCTGAATGCGCAATGTGGGGAACGAGGCGAACGCCTCCCGCTTGTTGTGCGCGAAACCCTCCTCAAGCGCAACCCGCTCGTATGGAAGCGCGGTGGTGATTTGGCAGGCGCACGGGCGGGTCTCCAACCCTCTTTACATATAATAGTACTTTATGTAGCGTCCGGTCACCGTCGCAGGTGAAACCGCCGCGGCGCACTTTAGGGAGGATCATCGTGAACATCTTGACCAAGCTCGCCGTCGCGGCGGGCCTCGCTACCGCCTTGTCTACCGCTGCCCTGGCGCAGGATATTTCGGGCAAGGTCATCGGCTTCAGCCAGATCGGCTCGGAATCGGGCTGGCGCGCTGCCGAGACGTCCGTCACCCGGCAGCAGGCCGAGGAACGCGGCGTCGATCTCAAGTTTGCCGACGCCCAGCAGAAGCAGGAAAACCAGATCAAGGCCATCCGCGGCTTCATTGCCCAGGGCGTGGACGCGATCCTGCTCGCTCCTGTCGTGGCCACCGGCTGGGAAGACGTGCTCACCGAAGCCAAGGAGGCCGAAATTCCCGTCGTCCTGCTCGACCGTGGCATCGATGCGCCCGAAGACCTCTACCGGACCTCGGTCGCTTCCGATCAGGTGCTGGAAGGCCGCGTGGCCGGCCAGTGGCTCGTGGACGAGGTGGCGGGCGCGGACTGCAACGTAGTCGAACTGCAGGGCACCGTCGGTTCCAGCCCCGCCATCAACCGCAAGCAGGGCTTCGAAGAGGCCATTGCCGGTGCTGCCAACATCACCATCTCCCAGAGCCAGACGGGTGACTTCACCCGGGCCAAGGGCAAGGAAGTGATGGAAGCCTTCCTCAAATCGTCCAATGGCGGTGCCGATATCTGCGCGGTCTATGCCCACAATGACGATATGGCCGTCGGCGCGATCCAGGCGATCAAGGATGCCGGCCTCAAGCCCGGCGAAGATATCCTCGTGGTCTCGATCGACGCCGTGCCGGATATCTTCACCGCCATTGCGGCCGGTGAAGCCAATGCCACCGTCGAACTGACCCCCAACATGGCCGGTCCGGCCTTCGACGCCCTGGCTGCCTATTGGGCCGATGGCACCATGCCCGAGAAGTTCATCATCACCGAGTCCAAGCTCTACACGGCCGCTGATGACCCGCAGGGCGAGTACGACCGCCGCAAGGACCTCGGCTACTGATCGGCTGTTCCGGTTAGTATCCGCATCGACACCACCCGGCCTGGCTGGGTGGTGTCTTGACCGGAGCCGGCATTGTCCGCGCGGGCGGGCAATGACGGTCGGACCAGTATCGGTATAAGCTGCGTTCGGCCGCGTTTGGGGGAGACTGGCATGCAGGACAGCGACTACGTGCTCGAAGCACGCGGCGTCATCAAGACTTTCGGCAATCACGTCGCGCTCGACGCTGTCGACTTCGGCCTGCGCGCGGGCGAGGTCCATGCCCTGCTCGGGGAGAATGGCGCGGGCAAGTCCACGCTCATCAAGATCCTGACCGGCGCCTACCAGCCCGACGGCGGGCTGGTCCTGGCCGAGGGCAGGGCCATCACCCTCAACAATCCCCAGCATGCCCAGACCTATGGCATCGGCACGGTCTATCAGGAGGTCAATCTCCTGCCCAACCGCTCGGTGGCCGAAAACCTCTTCCTGGGGCACCAGCCCACCCGCTTCGGCATGGTCGACCGCCGCCGCATGGAACGCGAAGCGCGCGAATTGCTGTCACGCTATGGGCTGGACATCGATCCGGGCAGCGAACTGGGCACCCATTCGGTAGCCGTGCAGCAGATCGTGGCCATTGCCCGGGCGGTCAAGCTCTCGGGAAAGGTGCTGATTCTGGACGAGCCCACGGCGAGCCTGGACCGCAACGAGGTCGAGCGGCTGTTCGAAGTCATCGCCGGTCTCAAGAACTCTGGCCTCGCCATTGTGTTCATCACCCATTTCCTGGACCAGGTCTTTGCCATTGCCGACCGGGTGACCATCCTGCGCAACGGCAAGCTGATCGAGACGCGCTCGCTCGACGACCTGACGCGGACCGATGTCGTGCGCCTGATGCTGGGCAAGGACATTGCCTTTTCCGGCTCGACCAACCTGGAGGAGAACCGGCCCGCCGGCGAGGTTCTGCTCGAGTTCAGGAACTATGGACGCAAGCAGAGCGTGCACCCGTTCGACCTCACCATTCACAAGGGTGAAGTCATCGGCGTGGCCGGACTGCTCGGCTCGGGCCGCACGGAAATGGCGCGGCTGATGTTTGGTGCCGACGCCGCCGACACCGGATCGCTCTCGATTGGCGGGGTGAGGGCAGACGTATCCCGGCCCACCGACGCCATCTCGCGCGGCTTCGGCTTCTGCCCGGAAGACCGCAAGGCCGAGGGGATTTTCGGCGACCTGTCGGTGCGCGAAAACATCGTCATCGCGCTGCAGGGCAAGCTGGGTTGGTTCAGCGCGCTCAACCGCGACGAGCAGATGGAGATTGCCGGCCGCTTCGGGGAAGCCATGGATATCCGTGCTGCCTCGCTGGACATGCCTATAAAGCTGCTGTCCGGCGGCAACCAGCAGAAGGCGATCCTGTCGCGGTGGCTGGCGACCGATCCGGCCTTCCTGATCCTCGACGAGCCCACCCGCGGCATCGACGTGGGCGCGCATGCCGAGATCGTGCGCACCATCAACCGGCTGCGCGAGGAAGGGCTGGCCCTGGTCGTGATCTCGTCCGAACTGGACGAGGTCGTGGCCTATTC
>CAMLOA010000165.1 GCA_946481445.1 uncultured Devosia sp.
CACACGCCGCAGAATGATTTTCTTCCGCCCTGGTTCGGAACGCCAAGGCGCGCCTTGAGATAAACACGACCAATCCAATAGGGTATCGCCAGAACCTGCTGGGGAGGTTGAACGTGTTCCTGGTTTCCGTCTGCCGGCGTGTGGCGATTTGAGCGCCGCCGTCCACCGCCGCTGGCATTTCCGGCGCCCCAGCGTCATCCCAGGCTTCGGGCTGACTCTCGGCTTCACCCTGAGCTATTTCGCCCTGATCATCCTCATTCCGCTCGTCGCGCTGGCCCTTCGCTCGGCCGGGCTGGGCCTGGAAGGCTTCTGGTCTGCCGCGACCGATCCGCGCGTCCTCGGCGCGCTGCGCGTCAGCTTCGCCTCTGCCCTGCTCGCCGCCGGGGTGAATGTGGTGTTCGGCACGCTTATCGCCTGGGTGCTGGTGCGTTACCGGTTTCCGGGGCGGCGCATATTCGACGCCGTCATCGACCTGCCTTTCGCGCTGCCCACGGCCGTCGCCGGCATAGCGCTCACCGCCATCTATGCGCCCAACGGCGCTGTCGGGGCCCTGTTCGCGCCCCTGGGCTGGCGCATCGCCTATACGCCTCTGGGCATCGTGGTGGCGATGGTCTTCATCGGGCTCCCCTTCGTCGTGCGCACGATCCAGCCGATCCTCGAAGAGGTGAGCCATGAGGTCGAGGAGGCCAGCGCCACCCTGGGTGCCAATCGCCTCCAGACCATTGCCCGCATCATTCTGCCCAGCCTGATGCCGGCCATCCTCACCGGCTTCGCTCTGGCCTTCGCGCGAGCCGTCGGGGAGTATGGCTCGGTCATCTTCATTGCCGGCAATATCCCGTTCGTCTCCGAAATCGCGCCGCTGCTGATCGTCATCCGGCTCGAGGAGACCAACTATGCCGGCGCGGCCGCCATTGCCGCCGTCATGCTGATCATTTCCTTCATCCTGCTGCTCGCCATCAACCTGATCCAGGCCTGGAGCCGCGCGAGGTATGGCTATGGCCACTAAGCTTCGGGCAATCCGCCAGCGCCAGTCCCCCACCAGCGAGAGCCGCCCCGTGCAGTGGCTGCTGATCGCCATTGCCGCGCTGTTCATGGGCGTCATGCTGCTGCTGCCGCTCTATGCCGTCTTCCACGAGGCCTTCTCCAAGGGCATCCGGGCCTATTTCGCCGCGCTCGGCGAGCCCGATGCCCAGGCAGCGATCCGGCTGACGCTGCTTGTCGCGGCCATTGCCGTGCCGCTCAACGTGGTCTTCGGCATCAGCGCGGCCTGGGCCATCGCCAAGTTCGAGTTCAAGGGCAAGGCCTTCCTCACCACCCTCATCGACCTGCCGTTCTCGGTCTCCCCGGTGATCTCGGGGCTGGTCTACGTGCTACTGTTCGGCGCGGGCAGCATGCTGGGCCCATGGCTCAAGGGCCACGGCATCGAAATCCTCTTCGCGCTGCCAGGCATCGTGCTGGCCACTATCTTCGTCACCTTTCCCTTCGTGGCCCGCGAACTCATTCCGCTGATGCAGGATCAGGGCACGGGCGACGAGGAAGCCGCGCTTTCCCTGGGAGCCAATGGCTGGCAGACGTTCTGGCGCGTCACCCTGCCCAACATCAAATGGGGCCTGCTCTATGGCGTGCTGCTCTGCAATGCCCGCGCCATGGGGGAGTTCGGCGCGGTCGCCGTCGTGTCGGGGAAAATCCGCGGCCAGACCACCACCATGCCGCTGCAGGTCGAGATGCTCTACAACGAATACAATGCCACCGCCGCCTTTGCCCTGGCATCGCTGCTGGCCCTGCTGGCCCTCGTCACCCTGGTGCTGAAATCCGCCCTCGAATGGCGCTTCGGCCAGGAAATCGCCGCTGGCGGCAAACACTGATAGGAAGCCCGTTCATGGAAGTTCGCGTTGCCAATGTGCGCAAGGAGTTCGACCGGTTTCCGGCGCTGCACGACGTCTCGCTCGATATCCGTTCGGGCGAATTGATCGCGCTGCTGGGACCCTCGGGCTCGGGCAAGACCACGCTGCTGCGCCTCATTGCCGGGCTGGAAACGCCAACGGGGGGCAAGGTGTTCTTCGGCGACGAAGACGCCTCCGAAAGGACTGTGCAGGAACGCAATATCGGCTTTGTGTTCCAGCACTATGCCTTGTTCCGGCACATGACCATCCTCGAAAATGTCTCGTTCGGCCTCAAGGTGCGTCCGCGATCCACACGCCCGCCGGCTGCCGAAATCCGCCGGCGCGCCCTTGAACTGCTCGATCTGGTGCAGCTCGCCGGGCTCGAAAAGCGCTATCCGAGTCAGTTGTCTGGCGGCCAGCGCCAGCGCGTTGCCCTCGCCCGGGCCCTGGCCATCGAGCCCCGCGTCCTGCTGCTCGACGAGCCGTTCGGCGCCCTCGATGCCCAGGTGCGCCGCGACCTGCGCAAGTGGCTGCGCGAGATTCATGACCGGACTGGTCACACCACGGTCTTCGTCACCCATGATCAGGAAGAAGCCCTCGAACTGGCCGATCGCCTCTGTGTCATGAGCCAGGGCAGGATCGAGCAGGTCGGTACGCCCGACAATGTCTACGACGACCCGACCTCGCCCTTTGTCTTCGGCTTCATCGGAGAATCGAGCCAGTTGCCCGTCACCGTGGAGCAGGGGGAAGTCTGGGTCGATGGCCGTCCCATCGGTGTGCCTGCGCCACAGGGTCAGCCAGGTCCCTGCCGGCTCTTCTTCCGGCCGCACGATGTGGACCTAGTCGAGGGCGATGCTGCCCTGGCCGGTGTCGTTACCGCCAGCCGGCGTGTTGGCGGCACGCGTCGCGTGGAGCTCGAAATCGGCGGTTCGGCCCACAAGGTCGAGATCGACCTCTCGTTCGATCATCCCGCCGGGCAGCGATCCCGTCTGGCCTTTCGCCCCCGCCGCTGGAAGCTCTTTCCGCCCGCCTGACATCCGGGCTCTCGGAACAATCACTGGCATGTTAGTGAACTGTCGACAGAATCGCTGCTAAAGTACTGCGGGCACACGACAGAGGGCTTGAGTGTCGCACGTCGAATTCGCCAGAGCCGAGAGCTTCAAGCGAGGTACGCACCTGCTGCGGGCCGGGCTTTGCGAAGAGGCTTTGGTGGAGTTTCGCGCGGTCTACCGTGAGGCGGAGGCCATTGGCGATGCCGATCTGATGGCCCTGGCGCTTTGCGAAATGGGCTGGGCCAGCTTCCGGCAGGGTGATCCTGAAAAGGGCCTCGAATGCGCCATGGGTGCGCGCCGCCTCTGGCAGCGCCTCGACAAGCCTGGAGAAACCGCCCGCGCACTCGCGGTTGAATCGATCCTCTTCCTCGATCTGGGTTTCAACGACGAGGCCTTCGAACTGGCCGGCCAGGCGCTCGGTGTGGCCAATGCCAGCGGCGATCCGGCAATACTCTCCTTCGCCCTCAATGCCCGGGGCCTGGCGCTCGTTATCGCGCGGGAGGCAGAGCTGGGCGCCGGCCTTCTGGAACGGGCCGTCGCCATGGCGGCCGAGTTGGGAAACGACGCGGCCGAGGCCTACTATTTGCTCAATCTGGGCTTCGCGCACACCAAGCTGGCCGAGGAAGCCGAAAAGCTGGGGCAACCCGAGATTGCCATGGGCGAGCGCGAGGCTGCCATCGAGCTCAGCCAGCTCGCGATCGATCGCGCCGAAGCGGCGGGCGATTACTGGACGGTGCGGGTGGCGCTGGCCAATACCGCCGAGATGCTGGGCCTGCAGGGCCGCTACGATCTGGCGTTCGGCCTTCTGGATCGCCATGCGCGCCTCCCCGGCCATCCCGGCACCAGCCTGCGGATCCACTATCTCTATACGCTTGGCGACGTGCTCATGCGCGCAGGACGCCTGGTCGAGGCACGGGCCGCGGCTCACGAGGCGCTTACCCTGGCCGAGCATTCCGGCCAGGTCGATCATCAGGTCAACGCGACCGCCAGGCTGGCCGAGATTCTCGAAGCCATGGGCGAAGCGCGCCAGGCGCTCGACCTGCAGAAGCGCTTTCACAATCTCTATGTCCTGCAGTCGGGCGAGAGCGCCCGCCGCCTGGCGCGCATCGAGGAAATCCGTGCCGAAACCGAGCGCCTGCGGGCCCGCTCGACGGTTCTGGCCGAGCAGGCGCTCAGCGATCCGCTGACCGGCATCGCCAATCGCCGCAGCTTCGACCAGATTCTCAACCGCCTCGCCGGCAGCCATTGCAGCATCGCCATTGTCGATCTGGATCACTTCAAGGCGGTCAATGACCGCTACTCCCATATCGTCGGTGATGCTGTCCTGCAGCGCGTCGCTGCCACGCTGGTTGGTCAACTGGGGCCCCACGGCCATGCGGCCCGCCTGGGGGGCGAGGAATTTGCGCTGGTATTTCCCGGCGCGCCCGAAGCGGTGGCTTCGGCTTTCTGCGAGGGCATCCGCACGGCCATCGCCTCCATCGACTGGTCCGATATCGCCCCTGGCCTCACCGTCACCGTCAGCATGGGATTGGCCGAAGGTGAGGGGGACCAGCCCTCCGGCGAGTTGCTCCAGCTGGCCGATCGCCGGCTCTACGCCGCCAAATCCAACGGGCGCGATTGCATCGTGACGTCGGACAAGCCCTTGCCCGTGCCGGCTCGCGCCACGACCGAACGCCGGCAGTGGCGGGCATGAGCGCGCCGGCCTTTCGCCGCTTCGAGGAGCGCCTTGCCCGATACGCCGATCCCGCCGAAACCGGGGCGGCCCTGCACGAGCTGTGCGCAGCCCTGATCGGGGTCCGTCTCTTCACGCTCACTGCCATCAACATGGCGGCGCTCCACGTCCGCCGCGTCTATTCGAGCCATCCCGACGTGTATCCGCTGCTTGGCACCAAACCGATCGTCCGCGACGCCTGGTTCGAGGCGATGCAGACCGAACGCCGGATCACAGCGATCAACACCGCTGCCGGAATGGAGGGGCAGTTTCCCGATCTGGCGCTGATCCGCTCGCTGGGCTGCAATGCCTCGCTGAGCATTCCGGTCATCGCCGGTAACGACCTGCTGGGGACCATCAACGCGCTGGATGCCGAAGGCAGCTACGGCCCCGAAGCGGTGACCCGCGCCGCCGATCTCATCATTCCCGCCACGGCTGTCTTCCTGATTCTGCGCCAGCATTTCGCGATTTAGCCAGCCCTGCTGCCGGCCTCGCATGGCGTGCTCAACGCACTTCTCGAAAGGACTTGGACCTGCCCGCGCGAACCAGGTGGTTACCCCGCATGCCAACCCGAATCGGCGTGCAATATCGCCTGCGCACCCCCTTGCAGTAAAAAAATTTTGGTGCTGGTATGGTCGGCATGTCGGACCTTTGCGGCTGCCAAATCCGTGTCGTTGCAACCGCTTGCAGGTTGACCTGACATGCCCGCCTACCTGCTCCAGCGGAAAAAGCCCCCCCAGGAGGCGCCCGCCCGGGCCGAGGCCGGCAGCGAGGACGAGGCCGCGGCCTACGCCATGGGAGCCCTGGAGAGCTGGCGCCGCACCCTCGGCGCCGTGGATTGGCTCGCGGAGA
>CAMLOA010000166.1 GCA_946481445.1 uncultured Devosia sp.
CAGGTCGCGGGCCTTCAGGCCCTTGGCGACGATGAGCCGGCGTACATCGTCATGGCCATATTCGGTGCATCCGCACATGGGGGTGACGGCAGCAGGATTGTACTTGTCGCCCAGGGTGATGTGCAGCAACTGCTCGACCAGATGGGTGCACGAGCCGCACGAGGCGGAGGCCTTGGTGTGAGCGCGCACACCATCGAGCCCGGTCAGGCCCTTGCCGGTAATCGCGCCGGTGATCTTGCCCTTGCATACGCCGTTGCAGCCGCAGATCTCGGCCTCATCGGGCAGGGCGGCCACGGCGGCCATCGGATCGAGCGCGCCGCCGCCCTGATAGGCCTGGCCAAAGATCAGCGTCTCGCGCATCTCGCTGATATCTGTCTTGCGCCGCAACATGTCGAAGAACCACGGGCCGTCGCTGGTCTCGCCATAGAGCACAGCCCCGATGATGCGGTTGTCCTTGAGGACCAGGCGCTTGTAGACGCCGGCCGTGGCATCGCGCAGCACGATTTCCTCGCGATCCTCCGCTTCGGCGAAGTCGCCAGCCGAGAAGAGGTCGATGCCGGTCACCTTGAGCTTGGTTGAGGTAACCGAGCCCTCATAGGCAGCACTCTGGCCGGCCAGGGTCCTGGCGATCACCGTCCCGGACTCGTAGAGCGGGGCCACGAGGCCATAGCAGACGCCACGGTGTTCGGCGCACTCGCCCAGGGCAAATATGTGCGGGTCGTCGGTGCGCATCTGGTCGTCGACCACGATGCCGCGGTTGACGGCAAGGCCGGCCGCCTTGGCCAGGCCCGAGGAGGGACGGATACCCACCGCCATCACCACCATCTCGCAGGGGATGATGGTACCATCGGCCAGTTCCACGCCCTCGACATGGTCGGTGCCGAGAACCTGCTTGGTGTTGGCTTTGGTGATCACGGTCACGCCGCGGTCCTTGAAGGCTTTCTCCAGCAGGTAGCCGGCCGCGGGATCGAGCTGACGCTCCATCAGGGTGGGCATGAGGTGCAGGACCGTGACGTCCATGCCCTGCATCTTGAGCCCGGCCGCCGCTTCAAGGCCCAGCAGCCCGCCACCGATGACCACCACCTTGGTTCCCCGGCCCTTCGCCAGCATCTTCTCGACGTCGTCCAGGTCGCGATAGGTCACCACACCCGGCAGCTGATGGCCGGGCACGGGCGGAATGAATGGCGTGGACCCAGTGGCGATGACCAGCTTGTCGTAGCTGGCAACGATGCCGTTGGTCGACACCACCGTGCGGGCGGACCGGTCGATCAGCGTCACGGGCGAGGCCTTGTGCAGGGTCACGCCATTGGCCGCATACCAGTCGTCGCCATGGGTGATGATCTCTTCATAGGTCTTCTCGCCTGACAGCACGGGCGAAAGCATGAGCCGGTTGTAGTTCACGCGCGGCTCGGCGTTGAAGATGGTGACCTCGAACTGGCCGGGAGCCATCTCGAACAGATCCTCCAGCATGCGCCCGGGCGCCATGCCGTTGCCGATGATGACCAGCTTTTCTGCCATGTTGAATTCCACTTCGTATGCTGCCGGTTGCGGACGGGTGCAAAAACAAAGGCTGCCAACCGGGTCTCGTCTCGGTCTGGTGACCGGTGAGCCAGTTGGCAGCCTTGCCTGTGCGAAGCGCCCGCCATTGGACGCCAGATATTGCTTGGGCACATCTGTGCCGTTGCCCATGGCTTTGCAGGAAGCGTGCCAGTTGAGGCGGGGGCAAATTTTCTTTTTAGATTCAGTGTGTTGGCTACATACGTCTGTTGCGGGGCCATGCGCCGCTCTCTCCAGCAACGCACATTCACGCATCAATTTGCTCAATTGCTATGCACGGTGCAGCTGTGCGCAATCACTAGCCAACGCTGATTGGGGCAGAGAAGAATGCATCTGAAAAGGGGTCATCCCGCCCCTTGACTCCGTTATGGGATCGATTTCATGATGTGTGGGATCGGTCCCATAAGGCCGGCGGGAGGAACAGGGCGGCCATGGCCACCATTACTGACGTGTCAAAACGCGCGGGAGTCTCGCGCTCGACCGTCTCGCGCGTTGTCGCGGGCAACGGCTATGTCTCGGAGGCCAAGCGCAAGGCCATCGAGCAGGCCATTGCCGAACTCGGCTACCGACCCAACACCATCGCGCAGGCCCTCCGCTCCAATCGCACCAACATGATCGGTGCGGTGGTGGTGGACGTCGGTACACCCTATTTCGCCAACATGGTCTATGGTCTGCAGCGCGCGACCCGCGGTGCCGGCAAGGCGCTCATGGTGTCGTCGGGCTATGCCGACCAAGACGAAGAGGCGCGCGCCATCATCGAACTCGTCGACCGCTCCTGTGATGGGATCATTCTCTATCTCGAACGGCCCATGCGCGCAGACGCCGTGGAAATTCTCAGGCGCGCCCACATCCCCGTCGTGTCGATCGGCGAGAACCAGAGCCCGGTATCCCATGGCCGGGTAATGCTCGACAACTTTACGGGCGCCCGCCTGGCCATGACGCACCTGCTCCAGCAGGGGCATCGCAAGATCGTCCATCTCTCAGGACAGGTGGATTTCGGCGATACCATCGCCCGCATGAGGGGCATCGAGGCGGCACTGGGCGATTTCGGCATGGCCCTGAACGACATCACGATCGTGAACGGCATTTTCCACCAGGAGTTCGGCTACACGGCGACCGCCGAACTCCTCGCTTCGGACCACGACTTCACCGCGATCTTCGCCGGTGACGATGACATGGCTGCCGGCGTGCTGCTGGCCCTGCGCGACGGCGGCCGGCGCGTGCCGGAGGATGTCTCGGTCATGGGGTTTGACGATGCCTTCCACGCCAAGCACCTGTGGCCCCCGCTGACGACGGTGCGGCAGCCTGTGGATACGCTGGGCGAGGCGGCAGCGGAACTGCTGCTCAAGCTGCTGGCGAACCCAGGTTCTGGGCCGCTGCAAACGATCATCGAAACCAGTCTCGTGGTGCGGTCGAGCGTCACCGTACCACACAAGGAAAGGGAGGACGCCTAGGACTGCGCCGGCCGGCCGAGACGCCCCCGCCGGTCAATTTAGTCGTTATGGGATCGATCTCACATCGAGCCGCGAAAAAAGCATTCCACGAGGAGGAGAAACGAAGTGGAGGGAACCAGCATGAGAAATTTGAAGATTATCGCACTGTGTACGGCGGGTCTGTCGGCCCTGGCTGTCGCTGCGCCAGTGGTGGCCCAGGAGGAAGTCATCCTGCGTCTGCTGCCGCATCACACCGACGCCATGGTGGAAAACTACAATCCGAACAACCCCACCGGCCCGCAGCAGCGGATGCGTGACTTTGCCTATGAGCCGCTCTGGATCGAGAACTTGTGGAACCCGTCCGAGGACGTGCCGGCGCTCGCCGTGTCCTACGAGATGGCCGAGGATCTCAAGTCGATCACCTGGAAGCTGCGCGAAGGCGTCAAGTGGAGCGACGGCGAGGACTTCAACGCCGACGACGTCGTGTTCAGCTTCGAATATGCAAAGGCCCACCCCGACTATCCGATGGGCATCGACGTCTATAACGGCGAGACCGGCAATATCGTCAGCGCCGAGAAGCTCGACGACTACACGGTCCGTTTCAACCTCAACGAGCCCGACGGACTCATCCGCCACGGCCTCGGTGGCCTCTACCCGTTGCCTGAACATATCTGGAGCAGCGTGGACGACCCCAAGAACCACGCCAATCTCAATCCGGTGGCGACAGGGCCATGGACCGAAGTGCGCAACTTCTCGCGCAACGGCTATGAAATCTGCCGCAACGAGCTCAGCCGCTACAATGCCGACAACAAGATCGATTGCCTGAGCTTCCCGCAGATGAACGGCAACGAGCAGACTGTGGCGGCCCTGTCGGCCGGCGACCTGGACTGGCTCGGCGACGGTCTCACCGACCCGGACGTGACCTTCCTGCCGCAGTCCGAATTCAACAATTACTGGCTTCCGGCCGGCGCCGACGTGAACCTGCAGCTCAACACCACCAAGGCGCCGTTCAACAATGTCGAGTTCCGCAAGGCGATGAGCGTCGCCATCGATCGCGACACGCTGGTGGACATCTCGACCTTCGGTCTCACCACGCACACCCGCTTCCCCATCGGCACCGGCGAAATGTTCAATGCCTGGTACGACGAGGCCGCGCTCGAACCCTATACTTGGCTGATGCAGTATGATCCCGACAAGGCCATCGAGATGCTCGACGCCGCCGGGTTCGTCGATGCGGATGGCGACGGCTGGCGCGACAATCCCGACGGTACCCCGATCGCCTTCGGCATCTCCATGCCTTCGGGCTGGACCGACTGGGTGAATACCGGACAGACCGTGGCCGAGAACCTTCAGGACATCGGCATCAATGCCAGCCTCAAGACCATGGACCAGGGTGCCTGGTTCGATGGTGTTCCCAGCGGCGATTTCGACGTCTATGTGATGTGGACCAATGGTGGTGCAACCCCGCACAGCCAGTATCATCCCATGTTCAACCCGCGGCAGATGGTCCCCGGGCAGATCGACTTCCAGGCCATGCATCAGCTGCAGATCCCGGAGGCCCATGACCTGCTCAACCAGTTCCGCGCCACCGCAGACCGCGACGAGCAGCTTCGCCTCATCACCGAGGTCCACAAGCTGGTTGCCGAGAACGTGCCGGTGATCTCGCTGTTCGCGAATCCGACCTGGTACGAGTACTCGACACGCCGCTTCACCGGCTGGGTCACCGAAGAAGATCCGCGCTATCGTCCGCAGGTGCATGACGGCACCCGCGAGCGCGTGTTGCACGCCCTGTCTCTCGTTCCGAACGAGAACTAAGCGCGGCAGCGTCGTGGCGGGGCCTTACTCCCGGGCCTCGCCGCGGCACTTTCCGGAGGACAGGACCGATGAAATTTCTGCTGCGGCGTCTCGCCTTCTACCTGGCGGCCTTCTTTCTGGCGGTGACGCTCAACTTCCTTATCCCGCGGCTCATGCCGGGCGATCCATCCGCGCGCATCATCGCCTCCTACCAGGGACGGTTGAACGAGGCGCAGGTGGAGGCCATCCGCAAGGCCTACGGGGTCACCGGTTCGATGTGGGAGCAGTATCTGAGCTATTTCGCGTCCGTCCTGCGGCTCGATTTCGGCATCTCGACGGTGCAGTTTCCCGAGCCGACGGCCTCGCTTCTGTTCTACGGGGCAACCTGGACTCTGGTTCTGGTCGGGCTGGCCATCACCCTGGCCTTCACCATCGGCTCGATCATGGGCATCCACGCTGCCTGGAACCGGGGTGGCTTCTTTGACAGTTTCTTCACGCCCATCAACGTGATGATGAACGCCTTCACCCCCGCCATCGTGGCGCTGGTGCTGTTCTATGCCTTCTCACTGCAACTGAAGTGGTTCCCGCTGGGGCGGGCGCATGATCCCAACCTCATGCCGGGCTGGGATCTGCAATTCATCGGCAGCGTGCTCTATCACGCCACGCTCCCCGTGCTCTCGATCT
>CAMLOA010000167.1 GCA_946481445.1 uncultured Devosia sp.
AGCGCAATCGTCTCGCCCAGGTCCCCGACATAGTCGTAGCTCATGGCGAACAGCGCCTCGTCCACCTCGCGCAGCACCGTTTCCTTGAGCAGAGCCGGCTTCACATTGCGGAAAGTCAACGCCCCGGTCAGCACGGCAAGCGCAAAGCCGCGATCGGGGTCCGGCACCTCGCGGAAATACTGCGTCAGCGCGCTGAGCTTGCGCGTCCGCGACGGCGTCAGCGCCAAGAGCTCCAGCAATTGGGCAAAGCGCTTCATTCGCCCTCGCCCTCCCCGCCATCGTCCTCGAAACCCTGGATATTGAGCGGTTCGGCCTGCAATCCCTGTTTCCGGCACCAATAGACCAGCGCATCCTCCCGCCCATGTGTCACCCACACGGTCTGAGCGCGCGTCTCGTGGATGGTCTGCTGCAACTCGCCCCAGTCGCAATGGTCCGAAATCACCAGCGGCAGTTCCACCAGCGCCTGTCGCGCCCGCTGCTTCACGCTCATCCAGCCCGAAGCCTGGCAGGTCACCGGATCAGGAAAGCGCCGGCTCCACCGGTCGCGGATTGCCGAAGGCGGCGCGATCACGATCTGCCCAGCCAGTTCGGCCTTGGGCACATCCAGCGCCGGCCGCAAATCCCCCAGTTTCACGCCCAGTTCCTCATAGAGCGCACAGAGCCGCAGCATCGCCCCATGCAGGTAAATCGGGGCGTCCCACCCGGCATCGCGCAACAGCGCAATCACCCTTTGCGCCTTGCCCAAGGCATAGCAGCCGATGAGATGGCTCCGCTCGGGCTGGTCCGCCACCGATTTCAGCAGCCGTCCGATTTCGACGCTGGGATGGGGATGCTGGAACACCGGCAGCCCGAATGTCGCTTCGGTCACCAGCAGGTCGCACTCCACCAATTCATACGGCTGCGCCGTGCGGTCGGCGAGCCGCTTGTAGTCGCCCGTCACGACCACCCTCTGCCCGCCTTGCTCCACCAGCACCTGCGCCGAACCCAGAATATGCCCGGCCGGATAGAAGGTGACGGTCACCTCGTCGATCCGATACGGCACCCCGAAATCCAGTGCCTCGAAGGTGCCGGCGCAATCCTCGCCATAGCGCACCTTCATGATGGCGATGGTGTCGGGCGTCGCCAACACCGCGCCATGACCGCTGCGCGCATGGTCGGCATGGCCATGGGTGATGATCGCCCGCTCCCGCGGCACCGACGGGTCGATATAGGCGTCGATCGCCCTGATATGCAGGTTCCGGTCGAGGATAGGACTGGCCATTTCTCCCCCAACGTCCACGGGTCGCTGCCGGTTCAACCCGGCAGGTTTGAGCCGGCATATTCTGCCGCCCGGCCCTGCCACACCCTGTCAGCAGGCGCCGGAATCCCGCAATTCCGGCACCGCGATAGTGGCACGAAACTTGAATGACTTCCGGCACTTGTTCTGCCGAGGCGTCAATGTCCCTATCCGTTCAGTCCAGCCTGCGCTCGTTCCCGCTCAGCGATCTGCTGAGCGCCAAGGGCAGCTCCCCGCTCCTGCCGAAAACCGCCGAGGAAGAATTCCTCGAAATCGCCAAAAAATCTCCACTGGAACGCCTGCGCGACCAGATTCTCGAAGACATGAAGATGAGCGAAGGCGACCTCGCCCAGATGGACCCGGAAGCCCGCGCCGTCGTGGAAGACGAAATCAAGCGCCGCATGATGGAAGCGCTTGAGGCCTCCACCGATACTGGCAAGGTCGTGGATAAGACGGCCTAGCACCGCACCCTAGCGGGGAACAGACTGACCTCGCCAGCAGTTCTCCCTCAAAGCGGAGACCACTGCCATGGCCAGGCCCTACCTGCTCCTCGCCCTCAATATCGCCGTCAGCCTCGTCATCATGTATTTTGTGATGTTCGCCATGATCGATGGCTGGCGCGATTTCTACAACAATATCAACATGGCCTATATGGCGGTGACGATGGCGGCGCCCATGGGCCCGCTGATGCTGTTGACCATGCCCCGCATGTATCCGTCACGCCCGCTCAACCTGGCTTTGCACGCGCTCTTCGTCCTGGCCTTCATCGCCGCCTTTGCCGCCATCCGCTTTCAGGCTGCCATCGGCGATGACCAGTTCATCCGCTCGATGATCCCCCATCACTCCGGGGCCATCCTGATGTGCGGGCAAGCCGATCTGACCGATGCCGAACTCGCCGCTCTATGCGAAGACATCAAGGCGGCCCAGCGCCGCGAGATCGAACAGATGCAGGCCATCCACGAGCGGCTCTAGAGGGCTACATCACCTTGCTGACCGCGAGCAGCCCCGGCCGCTTCTCGTTTGCCGCCTTGATCGCGGCCTCCCCGCCCAGCACCACGACATGCCCGTGTCGCGCCACGGCATCTACCGCCTCAGCCATGCGGCGGAAATCGGCCACCGAGGTCCCCAATATCTCGTACCGCCGCTGCTGGCGGATCGCGTCCGTGGTTCCGGTCAACTGCCGCCACATTGACGAATAGCCCTTGGCGTCGGGGAATTCATACCTGTCCACATCCCCGATCACGCCAATGATCGAGCGCGTCAGGTCATTCTCGCCGATCTCCGCCCTCAGCGCCTTGCTCGCCCCGTCATAGGCGTCGATCGTCCCCAGCAGGTTCGGATCGCGGTATGACAGGAACGAAAAGTTGCCCGATGTCAGGTCAAACCGGCTCGACCCGCCATAGGCCCCGCCCTGCACCCGCACCTTGTCCCACAGATAGGTCGTGTTGAGGAATTTCAGCACCACCGCCGAAGCCCCGCTCAGCGCGAAGCCGAGCGCCCGCAGATTGGCTCCCTTGCCCACATAATTGACCTGCGCCGGAATGATCAGCCCTTCCGAAACAGGCGCATAATCGATCGCCCAGTCGGCAAAGGCATGCGTCCCATCCGGCAGCCGCCCAAGGAAGCTCTCGATTTCCCCCTTGGCCCGGCTCCACAAGGCGCCATCGGCGGTGACATTGACCACCATGCGGGTGCGATTGAACAGCGTGTCGCGAATGCGCTTCAGCGCCGCCTCAACGCTGTCCCAATCATGCTCAAGCCGCCCGACCAGCTCGCGCAGGAAAGTAAGATAGCTCACCCCGCCCAACTGCTCGGCAATCCAGCTCGCCTCGGTCAGCCCCGCATTGAGCCGCGTATTGACGATGGCATTGCCCGAAGGCACCAGCCGCGCCTCGAAGCCGGCCTTCTCCTCCAGCGCCATCTGCTTGAACCGCGCCCGGTTATCCAACTGCGCATCGAGCAGCACATCGCCCATGATGTCGAGCATGTCGCCGACCCGGTCCGGCACCGCCTTGCCCGAGAGGAAGAACCACGCCGCGCTGCCGTCGCTTCCCTGCCGCGCCGAGAGGCCCCGATGCTGCTGCACGCCGCCAGTCAGCCGCCCGATGCGCTGTGTCAGCGAAACGAAATCTTCCTTGCTCGTCCCGGTCTGCAGCAGCGCCCGCCCGAACAGCGGCAAATAGGGCAAGAGATCCTTGTCCAGCACATGCAGGTCAAAACCGAAATCGAGATAGACGATCCCGAGCGTCGGCAGGTCGTGGTAGAATAGGCGCGCCTCGCCCAGATGGCCGGTCTCGATCGGCACGGACCGCGATTCCCGCGGCAGGTCGGCCAGGCCAAGCGTCGGAATCTTGGCCAGCAGCGCCGGATCGTCCACCTCTTCCTGCAACGCCCTAAGCCGTTCCGTCTCAGCGACAGTGGCTTCGAGCGCCTTTTCATCCAGCCCGGCCCGCACCCCGGCCAGGATTTCGGCTTCCTTCGCCGCCTCGCGCGCGCCCTGCTCGGGGTCCGCGCTCAGCGTCACTGTGGTGCGGTGCATATTGTCGATGAACAGCCGCCGGATTTCGCTGGCGAAATGCCCCTTGGCCGCCTTGTCCTTGAGCGCGGCCAGCGCATCCTCGAACTTGAGCTGCGCCAAGGGATCCCCATCATGCAGCCAGGTTCCCATTGCGTTGAACATATAGACCATGCCGCGCGGATAGGATCCGGTATTGTTCTCGCGCAGCGAGAACTCGAATGTATTGGCCGCCGCCTCGAGCTGCTCGGGCGCAAAGCCCCGCTCGGCGATCTCCTCCAGTGTCGACAGGATCAGCGCTTCAACTTTGCCCGCATCCTGGGGGTCGATCCCCTTCATGCCGAAGCTCGCCATCGGCTGGCGCAGCCCCGTGCCGATGCCGCCCCCGGTCATGCCCTCGCCCAGCCCGCTCTCGGTCAGCGCCTTGCGCAAAGGCGCCGCCGCATTGCCCGCCAGCAGATAGCTCAGCATGCCATGGCTCAGCGCCTCGGTCCGGTCGGCGGGCGGGTCGATCATCCAGTTGACCGAAACCATCCCGTCCCGTGCCTTGCCCTCGTCCTTGGTGCCCGCATAAGTCGCCAACACCTGCCGCGGCGCATTGAACTGCGGCTGGAGCTTCACCTCGGCATCAACAGGCGCCCGCTCGAACTGGCTGAAATACTCGTCCAGGATATCAAGCCGCTGCGCCGGATCGTCATCGCCGGAAAAGAAGGCCCGCGTATTGGACGGGTGATAATAGGTCTGGTGGAACCGCTTGAACTGCTCGTAGCTCAGCGCCGGAATGACCTTCGGATCGCCCCCCGAGCTCTTGCCATAGGTCACGTCAGGATAAAGCGAGCGCTGCGAGATATCGCGCATGACAGCGTCGGGCGACGAGAACACGCCCTTCATCTCGTTGAACACCACGCCCTTATAGACCAGCGGCGAACCGGCATCGTCGAGCTCGTAATGCCAGCCTTCCTGCCGGAACGTGTCCTCCGAAATCAGCGGGAAGAACACCGCGTCCAGATACACGTCCACCAAGTTGTAGAAATCCTTGAGGTTCTGGCTCGCCACCGGATAGGCCGTCTTGTCCGGAAAGGTCATGGCGTTGAGGAAGGTGTTGAGGCTCCCCTTGATCAGCTCCACGAAGGGCTTCTTCACCGGATATTTCCGGCTCCCGCACAGCACCGAATGTTCGAGAATATGCGCTACGCCGGTCGAATCCTCCGGCGGTGTCTTGAAGGTAATGCCGAACACCTTGTTCTCGTCATCATTGACGAGGCTCAGCACCTCCGCCCCCGTCTTGCGATGCCGATAGAGCAACGCCTGACTGTTCACCTCCGCGATCTGCTCGTCGCGGATGAGTTCAAAAGCGGGATGGGACATGAGACTACTCGGCAGGGTTCTTGTTGTTAGATGACAACGTAGGCACCTGCATGCCGATCCGCTAGGGGCGTCACGCCGTTGAGAACGAGAGCGCCCTCGACGCATCCACACCCACCACGCGTCACCCTCGGGCCTGACCCGAGGGCTCTGCACTTAGCAGACGCGCCGCAAGTATAGACCCCTCGGGTCAAGCCCGAGGGTGACGATCGAGGATGGAGCAGCTTCGGCTAAACCCCGCCCCTGATCTCCGGCTTCACCTCGCGCTCATACCATTCTGCCAACCGCCCCATCAGCGCCG
>CAMLOA010000168.1 GCA_946481445.1 uncultured Devosia sp.
GCTGTTATCCGGCTTGCACTGTGCCTGCGCCAGGAGCAGGCACACGGCTGCCTCGAGCATGAGGTCGAAGGTCAGGGGAGAGTGCTGGCGGAGGCGACTGCCGAGCATGCCCGCAGCAATGGCCCGGCCGACCAGCTGGAAATGCCGTCCCGGTTCGCAGGTCAGGTCGAGGACTGGGGCCAGGTCGAGCGCCTCCAGGTCCGCGCCCTCATGGGCGCTGTCCAGGACACGACGCACGACGGCCTCGGAAAAGATCATGGCTGCACCGTGGAGCTCGGAGGTGGTGCGCCACTCGACGGGCTGTGCGGGGCGGCCGGCTACGAGAAGCGCCTGCCCGACCCGCGCCGTCACCTGTGAGCCCGTCTGCAGGCGTCCGTTCTCGATCGGGATGTAGAGGCCCAGGCAATCGCCTGCCGGATAATGGAGGCTCCAGTCGCGGTCGAAGCGGCCGACCATGAGAGCGACATCGGGTTCGATGGCGAGCTGGACCTGGCACGTCCAATCCGGATCGGGGTGGAGCGGCTGCATCGTGAAGCCGGGAAGAAACGTGCCCATTGCTTGGCAGAGTTCCGCAACCGTCCGCTGCGAGGTGTTGAGCACGCTGAAGAGCGGCATGCTTCAGCCGCGCCCCTTGTCGATTGCGGCGACGGGCGGGCCCTTTCCCCAGGCCTCGGCGGTCAATGCGCCGGGGTGCCGGGGCGATCCCTCCAGACTGACCGAAGACTTGGCGGCGATGTCCAATGCGCGTTCCTCACGTTTCAAGTTCCAGCGGAAAAAGCATCTTTACCAATGAAACAAGTAGAGTGAGGACACTACAGGTTGGCCAATCGGCACTACCATGTGTCCAGTTCATGAACCCGTATCGCTTAGCATCCATCCCTTGCCGTGTCATGCTCTTAAGACATAGGGGCCTGCGTCGCCGGTCTGGACCTCTAGTCGTGTCGCCCCTGTGCGTGGCGATACATTTGCATTCATTAGCGAATGGGTGTGATCACTTTGCCGAAGAGTTGCAGAGCGCGTCATATCCGAAAGGCGCAAGAACTGTCCCGAATGCGCCAGCTGTTGCAGTCTATTAAGTAGTTTTCCTGTCTCTGGGCTGGCGTCTCTGAGAGATTTGCAACGATGCACCTGGACAGGACGGTGATGTGCCCCGTGCAACCAAACTCCCCGAAACCGGTACTGTCTGGCGCATTGGCGGCACCGCGGAGGCACCGTGGCGCGCGGCCTTGGCCGCGGGAGCAAATCGGGGATTCGGTGGTGAATAGTGTCCAGCGCGCTGTTCAGGCATCGGACCCGGTGGTCGAGGCGGATGCCCTCTGGACTGTCCTGATGGACGATACGTCCGACCTCGTGCTCGTGCTCGATGAAGGGTTGCGGATTGTCCATGCCAGTCACGCCTGCGCCGACCTGCTCTTCGGATTGAACCGGCACGCGCTGCAGGGCATGCCGATCTCGGTCTGGGACGTCGAAAGGACGTTGCAGTGCCACCTTCAGCGCCCTGCGGCGGAAGCGTCGCGATGCGACGTGATCCTGCGCCGGGATGATGGCTCTTCACACGGTGTTCGCGTTGGCGCAAAGGGCGTGCTGAGCCACGGACGACAGCAGTGGCTTTGCCGTCTCGAACGGCGGGATTTCGTGGGGCAGGACGCCCCGCGTTCGGCCGGTGGCGCGGGTCTCCCCGGCGACGTGGCCGCGGATGGCGGCCGGTGGTCTTTCGCATTCGAGAATGCAGGGCAGGGGATCTGGGACTGCGATGTCCGGGCCAACGTGGTTCACTATTCGCCCATGTGGCGGCAGATGCGCGGCTACGACCCGCATGAATTCGTCGACAGTGCCTTCGAAGCCTGGATGGCGCGGGTGCATCCCGATGATCGGGCCCACGTGCTGGAAGAGATGCGCAAGCAGAACTCGCAGGCCGTCAAGATCAACGCTTTCGAGTACAGGGAGCGCCACAAGGCCGGGCACTACATCTGGATCCAGAGCCTGGGTGCGGCCATTGCCTGGGCGCCGGATGGCACCCCGACCAGGGTCATCGGCACCGACACCGACATTACGGGGCGCAAGCAGGCCGAACTGGAGCGGCTGCAACTGGCAAGCCGGCTCGAGCTGGCAATGGAGTCCTCGCGCGATGGCGTGATGATCCTCGATCTGGAAACGCTCACGATCGCGCAGGCCAATACCGCGCTATCCCACATGCTTCAGCGTGCACCCGGCGACATCGTGGGTACGCATCCCTGGGATTGGGATGCGCGGCGGACCGAAGCGGAAATCACCGCGTTCCTGCAGGAGCGCGGGTCAGCTCTGTCTGGCGAGAGCTTCCTGTTCGAGGCCCAGTTGCGGCGCGACCGGGACGGGCCGGTGGAAGTGGAGGTCAGCTTCTCCTTCTTCGAGCTGGGCGGGCGCCGTTTTGCCTACAGCACCATCCGCGACATTACCGATCGGAACCGGATCAACAGGGCCTTGCGGGCCGAGACCGAGCTTCGCCGCGTCGCGGTGGAGACCTCGCACCATGGCATCGTGCTCATCGCACTCGATACCTGCACGATCGTGCAGGCCAACCGGGCCTTTGCCGGCATGCTTGGCGTGGATGCTTCGGACGTGGTCGGCACTACGCTCTGGGCGTGGGAGGCAGTCCCAGGGGAGTGCATCCTGCGCGTGGTATTGGCAGAGGCGGAATCGGGGATGGCCAGCCCGGCCAGCCGGTACGAGTCGACGGTCGTGCGGGCAGACGGCCGTCTGGTGCAGGTGCAGGTCGAAGCCAATGTGATCGAGGTCGACGGCACGCGCTATTGCCATGTGGTGATGATGGACGTCACCGCCAGCAAGGCCAGCGAAATGGCCCTGCGGCAGAGCGAGGAAAAGTTCCGGACCATGTTCGAGTCCACGCGCCGGCTCATTGCGCTGCTTGAACCTAGGGGGAGGATCATCGACACCAACCCCATCTGCTCGACCTTCATGGGCCTGACCCGGAACCAGGCGGGCGAGCTCAGTTTTTGGGAGGGGCATTGGTGGCTGGACGAGGTGGATCGCCGGCGCGTCCGCGACGCCGTCGAGCGTGCCGCCGCCGGTGAATATGTCCAGTTCCAGATCACCCAGAAGGGTGCCGATGGTGTCGAGCTCGTCTGCGAACAGACCATCGGACCGATCCGCGACGGCACGGGCAATATTGTCCAGCTCATGGCCGAGGCGACCGACATCACCGCACTCAGGCGCGCCGAGACCGAGCTCGAGCAAAGCCAGATGCGCTGGAGCCATGCCCTTGAAAGCGCAGGCCAGGGCGTATGGGAATGGAGCCGGAACAATCCGCAAACCCAGGGCTCGCGCACCTGGAAGCGCATGCGCGGCTACGAAATCGATGAGGTGATCGATTTCTCATATGAAAGCTGGCTGGACCGGATCCATCCCGATGACCGCGCCCGCATTCGTAGCACGATCGAACACCAGCAGAGCGACCGGCTGGAATACAATGCCTTCGAATATCGGGAGCGTCACAAGGCCGGTCACTATGTCTGGATCAGCAGCGTCGGTGCCGCGGTGGAGTGGGATCCCGATGGCACGCCGACGCGCCGCATCGGTACCGATACGGACATTACCGAGCGCAAGCTCGCCGAACAGCGCGTGCTGGACCTCTCCCGGCGGCTCGAATTGGCGCTCGAAGCGTCCCGCTTCGGTGTCTTCGAGGTGCAGGTGGATCAGGATTCTGTTCTATGGGATGACAGGCTGTGCGAAATCGCCGGGATTGCGCGCGAAGACGCGCCCCGGACGGTGGGTGACCTGGAAAGGGCCATGCATCCGGAGGATGTGTCCCGGGCGCGGCAGGCCTTCGATACCGCCAGTGCGGCCGGCAGCTTCGAATTCGAGTATCGCTTCACGCGTCCCGATGGGGAAACCAGGACCATGCGCTCGCGCGGGGCCCGTTTCCAGGATGCGCATTCTGTGCCACGGCTGATCGGGCTGACCTGGGACGTCACCGAGGAAGCCGCGCTCACGCAAAGCCTGCACGCGGCCAAGCATCTTGCCGAAACGCGCAATGTCGAGCTCGAACGGGCCAAGGAGCGCCTGGAGTTCCAGTCCCTGCACGATGCGCTGACAGCGCTGCCGAACCGGCGCTATCTCGACAAGGTGCTCGAGCGGCACGGCCGCCGGGCGCAGTCAGGTTCCGGAAGCATGGCTCTGCTCCACATCGACCTTGATGGCTTCAAGCAGATCAACGACACGCTGGGGCATATCGCGGGCGACGCCATGCTGGTCCATGTGGCGGGACTGCTGCGCGACAGCATCGGTCCCGAACAGTTCGCGGCCCGGGTTGGCGGCGACGAGTTCATCGTCGCCTGTCCGGGGGAGTTGCACCCCGAGCGGCTGCAGGCACTGGCCGGACGGATCATCGAAGCCATCCGCAAGCCAGTGCCGTACCAGGGACATGTGTGCCGTCTGGGGGCCAGCATCGGCATAGCCGTCGAAGGCGGCACGGATTTCAATGCCCAGCGCGTATTGATCAACGCCGATGTCGCGCTCTACCAGGCCAAGGGACGGGGGCGGAACCGGCACGAATTCTTCTCGGCGGCGCTGCAGGAGGAAATCGCTTCCGAGAAGCGGATCGCCGACGACATCCTGCGGGGGATCGAGCAGCACGAATTCGTCCCGTTCTACCAGCCCCTGGTCGATGCCAGGACGTTGCAGGTCGTGGGTCTCGAAGCGCTGGCGCGCTGGAACCACCCCGTCGATGGCCTGCTCGGGCCGTTCCGCTTCCTCAAGGTGGCCGAGCGGCTCGACGTGCTTGGCGCCATCGATCACATGATCCTCGAACGCAGCATCCGGGACCTGGAGGGATGGCACGCGCGCGGTGTCCACATTCCGTCCGTGTCCGTCAACGTGACCTTCCAGCGGCTCAATGACGAGAAGCTGCTTGCCGGGCTGCGGGGCCTCGATATCAAGCCGGGGACGATCGCGTTCGAATTTCTGGAATCGATCTTTCTCGATGAACTGGACGACAATGTCGCCAGCACCATCGACCAGTTGCGGGCCCTTGGGATCGCCATCGACGTCGATGATTTCGGGACCGGCCATACCTCGATCGTCAGCCTGCTCAAGCTCAGTCCGCGCCGTCTCAAGATCGACCGCCAGCTTATCGAGCCGGTGACCGGTTCCCCCGAACAGCAGCGGCTCATCGCCTCGATCGTCGATATCGGCGCTTCCCTCGGCATTGCGGTCGTCGCCGAGGGGGTCGAAACCATGGAGCAGGCCGTCATATTGCGAGACCTCGGTTGCGACGCGCTGCAGGGCTATGTCTTTGCCCGCCCCATGCCGGCCGAACAGGTGGAGGCCTGGGTCGGTACCCGGCTGCAGCATCTCCCTCCAAAGACCCATTGACGCCGGCCCCCTGGCGGGAGTATCTGCGGCCTCAGGACACCTCGCCCTAACGCGAGGCGCATAGGCCTGGGAGGGCCGCTT
>CAMLOA010000169.1 GCA_946481445.1 uncultured Devosia sp.
GGCGGCACCGGAACGGACATATTTGCGGGCATTCCCGTCAGCGACTTCGGCACTGCGCTCGACTGGTACCAGCGCCTGTTCGGCGCCAAGCCGAGCTTTTACCCCAACGAGGTCGAGGCCGTCTGGGCCATTGCCGAGCATCGCTGGATCTACATCATCGTAGATGCCGAGCGCGCCGGCGGCGCGATCCAGACCATCATGTGCAGCGACCTCGAATGGCAGATCGACCAGATCGCCGCGCGCGGCCTCACCTGGAGCCAGGAAGAAATCCCCGGCGAAGGCGTGCGCAAGGTCATGTATTACGACCCCGATGGCAACGAAATCGGCCTGGGGCGCATACCGGGATAGCGTCGCAAACCGTCGTCGTGAGGCGCCAGGCTGCCATGGCAGTCGGCTGTTGGCGCCGGTAGTTCGCCGCTGCCTGATGACGAGTTGACGAAGGAAACGTCACACCCTAGAAATTGTCGGATGATGATCAGAACCGGTCTGGTGGTAGTAGGTGGGCGCATGGGCACGGCAGCGTAGCTGTCAGGCGAAAGCACCCATGCGCGGTAAGTTCAGCCCCCATGAGGGGCTTTTTTGTTGCCCACCATCTTCAGCTTGAGCAGTCATCATTGTGCAAACGGCATCACGAAAACCCCGTCTTTCGACGCTGATCCTTCTGTCGGCGCTCGCCATCCTGCCGATCAATTTCTTTCTTCCGTCACTGCCGGGCATGGCCGCCGAATTCGATGTCGCCTACGGGATCATGGGCCTGTCGCTGGCGGCCTATGCCGGGGTCTCGGCATGCCTTCAGCTGGTTCTCGGCCCTCTTTCCGACCGGTTCGGGCGCCGCCCCGTGATCCTTTGGGCCGTGGCGACATTCATTGCAGCGACGATCGGCTGTGCAGTGGCTCCCGATGCGGGGACCTTCCTCGCCTGCCGAATGGTCCAGGCCATAATCGCCCCGACCTACGCGGTATCGCTTGCCGCGATCCGCGACACCAGCAGCCGGGACCAAGCCGCCGCTCAATTTGGCTATCTGGCCATGGCGTGGGCAATCGCACCCATGCTCGGGCCAACACTTGGCGGACTGCTCGATCAATTGCTCGGCTGGAGAGCCGGCTTCTGCGTTCTGGCACTTTTCGGAGCAGCCGTTCTGGTCCTGTGCTGGCGAGATTTGAGCGAAACCAACAGCGCGCCCTCGAACACGATGGCCGAACAGTATCAATCCTATCCCCAACTGCTGGGTTCGCGGCGCTTCTGGGCATACTGCGTCTGCATGGCCTTCTCAGTTGGCGCCTTCTACGCCTTCCTCGCGGGAGCCCCGCTGGCCGCCTCGGCCTTCGATCTGTCGCCAGCGGTCCTGGGTCTCTGCATGGGCTCGATCACCGCCGGGTTCATGGCCGGCAGCTTCCTGGCCGGGCGGCTCGCAAGCAGGTTGCCAGCAAACCGAATTCTGGTTGCAGGACGGCTCTTGGCTTGCGCCGGTCTCTTGTTCGGCCTCGTTCTATATGCCGCCGGCATAAGTCATGCCCTGGCCTTGTTCGGGCCCTGCATGTTCGTCGGCGTGTCGAACGGGCTGACGCAGCCGATCGCCAATGCTGGAGCCATTTCGGTTCGCTCGACACAGACGGGCAGCGCCGCCGGTCTGGCGGGCGCAATTACGGTCGCCGGAGCGTCCATGACTGCGGCGATCACGGGTGCCATTCTGACAGTCGAAAATGCCCGGGCTGGCCTGTTGTTCGTGATGCTGGCCTGCGCGGTCATCGCGCTGATCGCAGCTATGCGCGCCGATCATCTTGAAAGGACCGCGCCCGGAACGGCGCAAGGCTGAAGGCCGGAGTTTCCTGTACGCTCTCAGGGACAGCCAATCACCCCCGGCTCTGGACCACGTAGCCCTGCGCGCTCATCGGCACTTCTTCGGCCAGCCAGGCGCGGAATGCCCTGGTCTTGGCCGGTTCGCGCCGGCCCTTGGCGGTGGCCAGCCAATAGCCGTTGGGCCCTTCCACCGGCGCCTCGAAGGGGCGCACCAGGCGGCCGTCGCTGATCGCGTCGGCGCTCATCATGTCCACCGCCATCAGCACGCCCTGCTCGGATATCGCCGCGTCGAAGGCCAGTGACGGATCCGAATAGGTGGGACCGCTCAACGGGAAGTCAGCGGGCAGGCCCATGGCCCTCAGCCACAGGCCCCAGTCGAGCATCGTCGTCTGGTCGCGGATCACCGGCACCTGCGCCAGGTCTTCCGGCTTGCGCAGGTGCCGCGCCACCAGCGGAGCGCATACCGGCTGGAACATTCGCCCGCCGATCAGGGTGGTGGTCACGCCCGGCCAGACGCCGCCGCCAAAGCGGATGCCGCAATCCATGTCGGGCCGGCTGAGATCGACCATGGTGCCGGTCACCGTCAGCCGCACCTCGATGCCGGGATGGAGCGTGATGAACTTGTTGATCCGCCAGATCAGCCAGCGCGAGGCGAAAACGCTGCCAACGGTGAGGTTCAGCACGCCCTCGTCGCTGCCGCGCAGGCTCGCCAGGCCATCCTGCAGGGCAGCAAAGCCCGCGGTCAGCTGCGGCAGGGCCGCCCTGAGCGCCGCCGTGGGCCGCAAACCGCCCGGCGTGCGCTCGAACAGTTCCATGCCCAGCCGCTCCTCGGCCCGCCGCAGGTGCTGGCTGACCGCGCCAATGGTCACGCCCAGTTCATCTGCCGCCGGGGCCAGCGCCCCGCGGCGCGCCACGATCTCGATGGCGCGCAGGGCATTGAGGGGGATCGGGAAGCTCTGGCTCATATAGTTTTTCTATAGTCTGACGGCGACCTTGTCCATTGTTTTGGCGCCATCCGGGGCGCATTCTCGGGACATGGACATCACCTGAACCGCAAAGGAGGTCACAAAATGTCTAGCCTTCTCACCCTGCTGCGCCGCCTCGCAGACGCCCTTTCCGGCCCCGCGACCCCGGTCACCCCCGAT
This sequence comes from uncultured Devosia sp., assembly GCA_946481445.1. Next base: position 2,946 of record CAMLOA010000169.1, read on the forward strand.
ACGATGAGCCTCAATGAATGGGCCGACCTGCCCGCCCACCACCCGGTTTGCGATTGAGCGCCGTGCTGAAGCCATATTCGCACCGTTGAAGGGGGGAGACGCGATCCTTCTCCCTTCAAGGTGCCTTTTCTCATGCTGCGAACCAGTCTTGCCGCCGGGCTCCTCGCCCTTCTCGCCACCACCGCGACCGCCCAAGAGGCGACCCCGCCGGCCGCGCCTGCCGAGATCGTCATCGATCCGGCGGCCAATACGGCCCAGCCTTCCAAGTCGACCAGCCTGTTGACCGGGCTCTATGCCACCCAGGCAACCATCGAGCTGTGCGCGATCACCGTCGATCCGGACATTGCCGCCGGCATGGCCGCCGACCGGCAGCGACTCGAGCTCAGCGTCAGCCTCGACACGCCTTCGGCGGCCAATGCCTATGCCAAGGTCAAGGCCGATGTGGAGCGCGTGGGCGTCGACTGCGCCGAGGGCAGTCCCGACCGGCAGAGCGTCGATGCGGTCATGGCCGTCTATGCCCAATTGGCCGCCGGCAGCGCCGGTGCCGGTGGACAGCCTGCAGACCCGGCCGCCGGCGCCGCGCCGGCCGAACCGGTCTCGCAGTAGCCATAGCCGGGCGGACAGGTGGGCTACTTACCAAGCCGCCGGACCATGACCAGGCTCAGCAGCAGGAAGGGCAGCATGGCCGCAAAGGTCATGCGGATGCCGAAGCTCTGGGCGATCCAGCCCATGAGCGGCGGCGCCACCAGGCCGCTGAGCTGCATCATCAGCGTTGTCGCCGCCACATTCTGGCTGGCGGGCCTGTCGCCGATCCGCGCCGCCGCCGACAGCATCAGCGGGAAGGAGACGCAGACCCCGATCCCCACCAGCGCAAAGCCGGCAAGGGCCACGTAGAGGCTGGGCGAGAACACCACCATGGTGAGCCCAGCAATGGCAACACAAACCAGCGTCCCGGCCACCCGTACGGGACCGAAGCGATCGGTCAGCCCGTCCGCGAACAGCCGCCCGGCCGACATGGCGGCGAGGAAAGCCGGCAAGGTCAGGGTATCCACCCAGCCCGGCGCGTCGAAGCTGTCGCGCATGAAGATGACCGACCAGGTCCGGCTGCCCCCTTCGAGCAGCCCGCTCGCGAGGCCGAAGGCAAACAGGCCCAGCGTCGCCGCGGTCGGCAGGGCCAGCTTGCTGGCGGTCCCGCCGGTATGGGCTCGGGGCGAGGCAGCCGTCATCGACGCCAGGACGGCCAGGACCAGCAGGGCGGCCGGCGGCGGTACAAGCCCCAGATGGATGGCCTGCGGCACCTCCAGGCCCCTGGCCGCCGTCCCCAGCAGCGCCGTGCCGAGGAAGCCGATGCTCCAGGCGCCGTGGCAGCGGTTCATGATCCGGCGGCCCAGGGCGGCCTCGATGCGGTCGGCCTCCACGTTCATGGCCACATTGGATACCGAAAAACTGGCGCCATAGAGCGCCATGGCGGCCGAGAGCACCAGGGCGTGGGGCGCCAGGGCGGCCATGGCGATGGACAGGGCCAGCATGGGCAGCGCCACCATGGCCACGCGGCGCGGGCCGAAATGCTCGATGATGCGGCTCGAGACCAGGAACATGGTCAGCGCGCCCACCGGCTGGCCGATCAGCGCCAGGCCCAGTTGCGCCGCGCTCAGATCGAGGGCCTGCTGGATATCGGGGATGCGGGCGAAGATCGACCCGCCGATCACCGCATGCAGGAAGAACAGCGCGACGATGCGCCAGGGCATGGCTTGCGGGGGCGGGGTCACTTCGGTCCGGGGTCCATCAAGACGTGAATGCGGTCGGCGCCCAGCCGGGCCAGCTTGAGCATCAGCGCCTTGCGCCGGGCCGGGGGCAGCGGGGTCAGCGGGCTGTCGCGCAGCATGGCGCCGTCATGCCCGTCGGCGACGATCAGCCCCTCGCTTGTCGGGAAGATGTCGGGATCCAGTTCGGGCGGCTTGGCAAAGAAGAACTTGTCCGAGAAGTCGCGATATTCGGGCCATTTCCGATCGACCTGGAAGTCGACCAGGCTCGACTTGATCTCGACGATCCAGATCTCGCCCTTGGGGCCAACGCCCAGCACGTCGGCGCGGCGGCCGCTCTTCAGCGTCACCTCGGCATAGCAGGCCATGTCATAGGTCTCGCGCAGCAGGCGCATGACCCCGCGCTGCACGCGCAGGGCCGTGGCCGACTGGCGCAGGTCGACGATGGGCCCCAGCTCAGCCATGCGGCGGCACCGGTTCGGGGGGCAGGCCATGGGGGTCTGCCAGTTTGCGCGTGCCCAGGGCGAAGCTCGAGGCCCAGAGCCCGGCCAGCAGCAGCGGCAGGCAGACCAGGTAGGAATTGCGGATGCCCAGGAATTCGGCGACGAAGCCCAGCAGCGGCGGCGCCAGGAAGAAGACCACGAAGCTCACCTGGCCCAGGGCCGCCACATTGACCGCGGCGGGCCGGTCGGTCCGCTGCGCGGCGGCGGAGACAGCCAGAGGATAGACGGCC
>CAMLOA010000170.1 GCA_946481445.1 uncultured Devosia sp.
CCAAGCGCTTCGGCCTGTTCCACGCCATGTTCGGCATCGGTTTCATCATCGGCCCCGTCCTTGGCGGCCTGTTGGGCGACGTCTGGGTGCGCGCGCCCTTCATCGCCGCCGCATTGCTCAATGCCGCCAATTTCGCGCTGGCCCTGTTCGTGCTTCCCGAATCGCGCAAGGGCGAGCCGGGTGCACGCTTCAGCCTCGATACGCTCAACCCGTTCAAGCCGCTGCGTTGGGCCCTCACGTTCCGGGCGCTGGTCCCGCTCATGGCGATCTTCGTCATCCTCAATTTCGTCGGCACGGTCTATGGCACGATCTGGGCGCTCTACAGTGAGGACGTGTTCGACTGGAATGGCACCACGATCGGGCTCTCCCTGGGAGCCTTCGGGATATTCCATGCTCTGGCCCAGGCCTTCCTCACCGGCCCGGCCGTGGCGCGGCTGGGCGAGCGCTGGGCGCTCATCGTCGGCATGGCTTTCGAGACGGGTGCCCTGCTGACGCTGACCTTCGCCACCCAGGGCTGGATCCTGTTCGCGATGGCCCCGATCTTCGCCCTGGGCGGCATCGGCATGCCGGCGCTGCAGTCTCTGACAACCCGGCAGGTCGATGGCGACCGGCAGGGGCAGTTGCAGGGTGTCCTGTCCAGCCTGGTCAGTCTGGCCGCGGTCTTCGGCCCGCTCTTCTTCAGCTTCATCTATTTCGGACTGCGGCCCACGGGGCCCGGCCTGATCTGGCTGGTTGCCATCGGCTGCTACCTGCTGGCCATTCCATTGATGCTGGGAATCAAGCGCAGTCCCACGCCCGCCCCGGCGGTGGCCGAATAGGCTGGCAAACTGTGCAAAGCCCGGAAAACAGGCAAAAAACCATTATCCGGACTTGTCGGGGCGGATTTTCCGGTCCATTAACAGCTTTGCATAGCCCGGCCCCGCAAGAAGCCCGGAAATCCTTGCGTTTCACGCAGAATCGACCAAGGGTTGCCGCGTTTTGGGTTCGCCAGCGAGGCGGGCATTCACTGTGAGGAAACGCTATGAACAAGAACGATCTGGTGGGCGTCGTCGCCGAGAAGGCAACCATCACCAAGGCACAGGCCGCCGAAGCGGTTGACGCGGTGTTCGAGGCCATCACCGGCTCTCTGAAGGCTGGCGAAGAAGTTCGCCTCGATGGCTTCGGCACCTTCGCCGTTTCGCAGCGCAAGGCCTCGACCGGCCGCAACCCGGCCACCGGCGCCGAAATCAAGATCCCGGCCTCCAACCAGGCCAAGTTCAAGCCCGGCAAGGGCCTGAAGGACGCGATCAACTAAGATCGTTCCGTCGCAGCATCGCGATTGGCCCCGAGCGCACGGCGCCGGGGCCATTTTGTTTTTGCCGGTTGACGATAGCGGGCAGGGGCCCTAATCAGGGCGCCATTCGCCGGGGCCCAGCCCTGCGGCGGGCGATTAGCTCAGTTGGTAGAGCGCTTCGTTTACACCGAAGATGTCGGCGGTTCGAGCCCGTCATCGCCCACCATCCCTCCATGTTTGGCAAAGGTGCACACTACGTGCACCAATTGGCTCGAAGTGTGCCTCCCGATCGAATGGGGTGCTATTCTGCCGTGTCACATAAAGAATCCCGCGCTAACGGCTGTTCGAGCGAGACTTTTCCACAGTCGCCGCAGGCAATCTTGAAAATCTCACGACAATCGGGTTCTGGCCGCTTGACTTGCCCATGGGGCCTCGGTAAACGGACGCCACGTTGCAGGAACGCCTCGCGTTCCCTCGCTGCGGGAGTAGCTCAGTTGGTTAGAGCGCCGGCCTGTCACGCCGGAGGTCGCGGGTTCGAGCCCCGTCTCTCGCGCCATCACCCTAAATGGTTGATCTGGTTCATTTCGCCGTGATCTTGATGATCCGGCGTAACCCAAGGCGCATATAAAGCGAACTGACGAGCAGACTGCTCAAACCGAGGTTCGCACCATGCCCCGCTCGATCACCGCTACCAGCACGCACCCGTCCCGCCGCCGCGTTGCCCTAGGCCTGCTGCTGTTGCCCGCACTCGCCTTCACCACCTTCCCGTCCGAGAGCTGGTCACAGGAAGCGCCGGTGGTGATTCCCCCGCCAGATCAGGACCTTGCCGAGACCGGCACGGTGGCCAAGCTGGTTCTGGCGGGCGGCTGCTTCTGGGGCGTGCAGGGAGTATTCCAGCATACAAAGGGGGTGCTCAATGCCGTGTCCGGTTATTCCGGAGGGGCGGCAGAGACGGCCACCTATGAACTCACCACGCGCGGAAATACCGGTCACGCCGAGGCGGTCGAGATAACCTACGACCCGCAGATCGTCAGCTTCGGCGACCTGCTGCACATCTACTTCTCGGTCGCCCACAACCCGACGCAGCTCAATTATCAGGGGCCCGACCGCGGCACGCAGTATCGATCGACGATCTTCCCCGCCAACGAGGAGCAGGCCCGAATTGCCAAGGCCTATATCGACCAGCTCGACGCAACGGGCCTGTTCGAAGGGCCAATCGTCACGACGCTCGAGCCGCTCGAGGCGTTCTATCCGGCCGAGCAGTACCATCAGGATTTCCTGACGCTCAATCCGAACTGGCCCTATATCGTCGTGCACGACCTGCCCAAGATCGCCGCGCTCAAGGCCATCTTCCCCGACGCGTATCGGGAGGAGCCCGTTCTGGTCGGGATGCTTTAGCAGCAGGAACCCGGCGCCCTGCCGGGGCGTTCTCGTTCTGCGTCACGGAAGGTCACCCTCATGAACCGGATCGTTGCTAGTCTGATTGCAGCCGGCTTTGCCGGGGTACCGGTCAGCGTCGCGGCCGCTGATCCGGTCGCGATCGCCTCGAGTTCCAACGCGATGATGCCGGTACATGACGACACGCCATTTGACTGGGGCGGTTTCTACGCCGGCGTCTATGGCACGATCCAAACGGATGCAGACCAGACAGCGGCAGGGCTTGGCGTGCGCGCCGGTGTCGACGCGCAGTTCGATTTCTTCCTCGTGGGCGCGGAAGTCTCCGTTCAGGGGTTGAGTGGGGACGTGGGCACCGAGGCCTATGGCGAACTCCTCGGGCGCGCCGGCCTTGTGGTGACGGACGATGTGGTCGTCTATGCAGCAGGCGGATACGGGCTGGAACTGGGTCTCCCGGATGAGGGCGACGTCCGGTTGGGCGGCGGCGCTGAAATCGCCATCACCGATTCTCTCTCTCTCGATGCCCGGTATCTCGGCGGCTTGAGCCTCGATGGCGGTGAGTCCCGACACCAGGTCACCCTGGGCGCCAATTTCCACTTCTGAGCGCGTAGCCCCTGCGCCGATTGTGCTGGCGAGTCGTCATCCTGGTTGACGAACGGCTCACCTTATGTCCAATTTCCGCCACGGGTTCGCCACATTGCTTGGGGTGGCCTGTCGCATTTGTATCAAATTGAACCAAATGCGCGGCAAGGCTGCAACACCTGCCTCCAAATGGTCATGGATTCTTATCCGCACCGTTGGATTTGTGCGGCTGAAGGGTTGTCACGCGCGTTGGGCTGATGCATCTATCGGCCGACTACGGTTAACTCTATGGGAGTGCAAGATATGTTTGTACGTTCGCTTTCTCTCGGTGTGGCAGCTGCTGCGCTGCTCGCTGGTGGTGCTCAGGCCGCTGACCTGATCATCCCGACCACCCCGGTTCCGATCTATGAAGAAGCCGGTTTCGACTGGGAAGGCCTCTATGCTGGTGTTCGCGTTGGCGGCCAGTTCACGGGCGCAAACCCCTATGGCGGCGCTGCCGTCAGCAGCACCTACGGCGTCGTCGGCGGTGCCGTTGGCGTGAACTTCATCCCGGTGGACCCGTTCCTGCTGGGCGTTGAAGTGACCGGCGACTACCTCTGGACCACTGGCAACCTGCACTCGGCCGAGTTCTTCGCGAACCTCCGCGCTGGTGCTGTCGTGACCGACGCCGTGCTCGTGTACGCCATCGGCGGCGTGGGCGTGCAGTCGACCAATGCTGGTACTCAGGGCATCTACCAGCTCGGTGGCGGTATCGAACTGGCCGTAACCGACGCCATCACCGTCCGCGGTGAAGTTGTTGGCCAGGGCGACTTCTCGTCCACCGGTACCGACTCGTTCATCGAGGCCGCCAAGGCCACCGTTGGCGTGTTCTACCACTTCTAAGTTTTGCAACGGGGCAGGGCGGTCCGCCGCCCTTCCCAAGCGTCTTGCAAACCCAATTCGGCGAACCACTCAGTGGTTCGCCGTTTTGGTTTTGGCCGCCCGGTCAGGCGCTCCTGAAGAGCGATTCTCGTGATCCTCGGCGGGTGGCCATCCGGGGTGCTCAGTTTTCTGCACTTTCCATCAATTGCTAAGGCTGCGCAAAGGCTGGCTCCCGCGGAGATGCCCGGCGCACAGGGATTCTCACAGCGGCCGCCGAAGATATCTGATCTTTCTGATCATATTTTCTTTCCCTTGAATCCGGATAGCCAAAGGTCTAAGCCCAAGCCATCAACTGTCGCGTTGGCTCGCTTGCCCCAATTGCTTGCGTCGCTCTCGCGATTCCGGCCGCCCGGCCGGCGAATAAGTTAGGCTGCCGCATGACTGATTTGCTCAGCGCATATCTGCCCATCGTCCTTTTCCTTGGCCTGTCGGCCATTATCGGATTGGCGCTTCTGGTGGCGCCGTTCATCGTGGCGGTGAAACGCCCGGACCCCGAGAAGGTCTCCGCCTACGAGTGCGGGTTCGACGCGTTCGACGATGCGCGCATGAAGTTCGACGTCCGGTTCTACCTGGTGTCGATCCTGTTCATCATCTTCGACCTCGAAGTGGCCTTCCTGTTCCCCTGGGCCGTGGTGTTCAAGGAAGTCGGCTGGTTCGGATTCTGGTCGATGATGATCTTCCTCGGCGTCCTCACCGTCGGGTTTGTCTATGAGTGGCGCAAGGGAGCCCTGGAATGGGATTGACCGAGCAGGGCGGCACGCTTGTCGCGCAGCGTCCGAAGGGCCTTATCGACCCCCGGACAAACAAGCCCATCGGATCGGATGATCCGTTCTTCACCGACATCAACAACGAGCTGGCAGACAAGGGTTTCCTCGTCACGGCCACGGACGACCTGATCAATTGGGCCCGCACTGGCTCGTTGATGTGGATGACGTTCGGCCTGGCATGCTGCGCGGTGGAGATGATGCAGGTTTCCATGCCGCGTTACGACGTGGAGCGCTTCGGCTTTGCGCCGCGTGCTTCGCCGCGCCAGTCCGACGTGATGATCGTTGCCGGCACGCTGACCAACAAGATGGCGCCGGCCCTGCGCAAGGTCTACGACCAGATGCCGGAACCGCGTTACGTCATCTCCATGGGCAGCTGCGCCAATGGCGGCGGCTACTACCACTATTCTTACTCAGTCGTGCGCGGCTGCGATCGCGTGGTGCCGGTGGACGTCTACGTTCCCGGATGCCCGCCGACGGCTGAGGCGCTTCTCTAC
>CAMLOA010000171.1 GCA_946481445.1 uncultured Devosia sp.
TCCCGGGGTCTGACTTGCCCCGGCGGGGGTATCAGAGCGTTTCGATCCGGATCAACTGCGGTTCACCCACGATAAACCCGTCGGCGGCGATCTGCGCAAGCGATTCACGCACTGCCGATTCCAAAGTCTGTTGAGTGATCATCACGACGGTACGAGTCGGCGACCCATCCGGCGCAGTCGCTTTAGCGTTCAAATTCGACCGCTGGATGACGCTATCGATGGAAATGGCGCGCTCGCCCATGCGGGTGGTGATCGAAGCCAGCGCTCCTGGCACGTCCTTGGCGTTGAGGCGGATATAATAGCCGCCCTCGTGGGCACGCATCGGCGCCTGCTTGTAGGGCATCAGTTCGTCGCTGGGCACGCCCAGCGGCGGCACGCGGGTGCCTCGGGCAATGTCGAGAATGTCCGAGAGCACCGAGGAAGCCGTCGGCGGCCCACCGGCCCCGGGACCGGCCAGCAGCAGCTCGTGCACGTGGTCGGTTTCGAGCGCCACCGCATTCATGACCCCGTCCACGCCGGCGATCGCGGACGCCTTGGGCACGAAAGTGGGATGCACGCGCTGCTCGATACCGTCCTCGGTGCGCTGCGCTATGCCGAGCAGCTTGATCTTGTAGCCCAGGTCGGCCGCGACCTTGATGTCGTGCTGGGTGATCTTGGAAATCCCTTCGACGCGAATTTCGTCGGGGGCAATCTCATAGCCGAAGCAGAGCGTGGCCAGGATGGAGAGCTTGTGCGCGGTGTCGAAGCCTTCCACGTCGAAAGTGGGGTCGGCCTCGGCATAGCCCAGCGCCTGCGCATCCTTGAGGCAATCGGCAAAGGAGATATCCTCGTTGCCCATGCGCGTGAGGATGTAGTTGCAGGTGCCGTTCATGATGCCGAACACCTTGGCGATGCGGGCCGAGCCAAGCCCCTCGCGCAGCGTCTTGATGACAGGAATGCCGCCGGCAACCGCTGCCTCGAAGCCCAGCTGGGTACCGGCCTCCTCCGCCATCTTGGCCAGGGCGACGCCATGCTTGGCCAGGAGAGCCTTGTTGGCGGTAACGACCGGCCGGCCGATCTCGAGCGCGGCCTTGACCGCCGCAAAGGCTGGGCCGTCTTCGCCCCCGATCAGCTCGACAAACAGGTCGATGCCGTCGGACTTGGCGAGCGCCACCGGGTCGTCGAACCAGTCGAGGCTGGAAATGTCGATGCCGCGATCGCGGGAGCGCGAACGCGCGGCGACGGCCGTTACCACAAGCTGGCGGCCCAGTTTCCGGGTGAGTTCTGCGCCGTCCTTCTGCAGGATGCGCACCAGGGTCGCGCCGACATTGCCCAGGCCGGCCACGCCGACGCGGAGGGGAGCCTGTGCCTCGCCCTCGCCGTAATCCTGCATGGCCTTGAGGATGCGGGCACGCGTGTCCGAACGCGGTTCGCGCCCTTCGCGCAGGTCGAACACGAATAAGGGGTCCCCGGCCACGGTGCGGCCGAACCGCGTCGGGGTCCAGCCCCGCGTGGCAATGAAGGATTCGACGGACTGGCGGAAGGAGGCGATGTCACTCATGGTGGCGACATGTGCATAGGAAGTCGCCTAGTCGTCAATAGGAGTTTGGAACGAAGGCGACCTATCGCGCCAGTCCCAGGCAGATGGCCCCAAGGGCGACGACGGCCCCGGCCAGGATGCGGCGTGGGGTCAGTGCTTCCCCGAGGAAGAGCCAGCCGATCAGGATGGCAAAGACCACGCTGGTTTCACGCAGCGCCGTGATCGGCCCAGCCGGGCCGAGCGAGAATGCGATCACCACCAGCCCATAGGCAAACAAGGCCACAACGCCGCCCCCCAGCGCTTTCCAGGTATCGGCCTGGGCCAGGTTCACCACCAGGCGGCGGCGGACAAGCAGGTACGCCAGCGGCAGCGTCGTGCCATAGCCGATGAATACCCAGGCGGCATAGGCGCCAGCGTGTTCGGCGATGCGCACGCCAATGGAGTCCACCGTGCCGTAGCTGGCCACGATCACCCCTGTCGCCAGGGCGAATGCCAACGAGGTCCATGACGCACGAGACCTGCCGAGCGCCAGGCTCATGATGCCCACGGCGACCATGGTGACCCCGACCAGCTGGGCCGGCGTGGGCTCCTGCCCGGCCAGCATGAAGGTGCCCAGCGTGACCAGCAGGGGCGCCGTGCCGCGGACGATCGGATAGACCTGACCGAGCTGGCCATAGCGATATGCCGCAACGAGGAAGAAGGTGTAGCCAACCTGCAGGGCCGATGAGAGCAGGATGTAGAGCCATGCCGATGGTGCTGGCAGCGGAAAGATGAAGGCGAAGGGGATGGCGATGATGGTGCCGGAAAAGCTCATCACCGTGACCGTCCAGAGTCGGTCGGCGCCGCTGCGCAGGAAAGCGTTCCAGGTGGCGTGCATCACAGCGGCCGTCAGCGCCAGGGCAATGACGATCGGGCTCATGGCCGGCACACCAGGGTGCTGGGTGCAGCGGGTTGGTTGTTTGTGGAGGTCCGCATCGTGCGCCGCTCGATAGTCGAGCCGGCTTTGTGACACGAATGTCATGATTCGAGGAACGGCCGGGGACTGGCAAGGAGCCAGCCCCGGCCCTTCGGTGACTTACTTGCCCGCGACCGTCGCGGCGGCGGCGATCGCCTTGAAGTAGTCGGGGATTCCCCAACGCAGGCTCAAGGGACTGATGGCGCCGATCGACATGGCCTTGGCCTCGCCGACCACGGGAACCACGGAGTGGCGCTGCACCTGCGGCGCGAGCGCGACCGTGGGCTGCGCATAGAAACTGTCGGCAGCCTGCTGGGAGTCGAAGAATGAGATGATGACGTCGGCGGTAATGCGGTCGAAGTTCTCGAAAGACACTACGGAGTAGTACCCTCCGGAGGTGTCCGAGCCCTCGATCTCGGTAGCCGGCACCAGCCCGAGATCGCCCAGCATCTTGACGCGCGCGTCGCTGGCGGCGTGCACGGCGACCTGGCCGTCGAATTCGATCGTGGTGGCGAAGGTTGTGCCCTGAAGCTGGGGATACTTGGCAGCCTCTTCCTGCATGAACAGGGCGGTTTCGGCCAGCAGCGCTTCGGCTTCGGCCTGCTTGCCGAGAGCCTTGCCGGTTATGGTCACCACGTCCTGCCAGCTCGTCGACCATGGCGCCCCGGGCGAAGCTACCACAGGGGCGATGCCGCTGAGCACGGCATACTGGTCCTCGGTCAGGCCTGAATAGGGCGCGAGGATCAGATCGGGCTCCAGGGCGGCAATGGCTTCGATATTGGGGTCGCCCTCCTGCAGCAAGGCGGGCACCTCTCCGCCCAACTCGTTGATGGCCTCGATGGTCCAGGGCAGGAAGCCGCCGTGGTCATCGCCGCCATAGCTGTTGGTCGGCACCGCAACCGGCACGACGCCCAAAGCCAGAACGGCGTCCTGCGCCGACCAGCCCAGGGTGACGATCCGCTGCGGCGTGGCCTCAATGACGGTGGTGCCGAAGGCGTTCTCTATCGAAACCGGGAAGTCCTGGGCTCGGGCAGCCGACGTGAACAGTGCAGTGGCAGCGAGCGCTGCCAGCACTTTATTGCGTAGGGTCATTATTCGCGCTCCTTGCGCTGTAGCCTCAGGGATTGGTGCGGTTGTTCGCGGCCTTGACCAGGACGTCGAGGTATCCAGGAAAGCCCCAGCGCAGCGACAGGGCGCTGGGCGGCGAGACCGCCGCGACATTCTCTATGCCCACCAGCGCCGCAAGGCCGCCGTTCTGGATCGGCGGGTAGGTCTGTGCCTGTGGGGTCGCCAGCCATGCATCGAGCGCGGACTGCTCTTCGTAGAAGGTCACGAAGATGTCGCCTTCAAGCTGGTCGAACAATTCGTAGCTGAGCGGGTAGTAGAACTGGCTGTCGGCGGGAGCCAGTGCTGCCACAGAAGGGTCCATGGTGAGGCCAAGGTCGGTCAGGAACTTCATGCGCGCATCCAGGGGCGCATAGACTGCCATCGCGCCGTCGTAGTCATTGGCGCTGGCAAAGGTGATGTCGGCCAGTTCCGGATGCCTGGCGAACTCTGCGGCCAGCCAGGCCTGGGTGTCTGCGACCAGCGCATCGGCCTCGGCCGATTTGCCCAGCGCCTTGCCGATCGTCCGTGTCACCTCCTGCCATTGGGTCGACCAGGCCTCGCCTGAATATGCGACGGTGGGAGCGATGGTCGACAGCAGGGCGTATTGCTCTTCGGTTACCCCGGAGAAGACAGCCAGGATCAGGTCGGGTTCGAGCGCGGCGATCTGCTCGAAGGGCGGTTCGCCGGTATTGTCGAGCACGGTCGGGGTGGCCGCCCCCGCCGCAGCCAGTGCGTCCTCGATCCAGGGCTGCACGCCATCATCGCCGCCGCCATAGGACTGGAATGGCATGCCGACGGGAATCACCCCCAGCGCAATGGCCGCATCTTCATTGCCCCAGCCCCAGGTCACGACACGCTGCGGTTCGGCTTCGATCGTCGTCGAGCCCCAGGCATGTTCCAGCGTGATGGGGAAATCCTGGGCGTGGGAAGCCTGGATGGCTCCGACCAGCGACGCGGCGAGAATGATGGGCAGATAACGCATGGAGCACCTGTTGCAGGAGGATGGCTCCACTTACAAAAGGTGATAATGGTTGTCATGTATAATTTCTGCGATGTCGTCGCGCTGACCAGGCGATGCGCCGCCCACGGTATCGCCCTCACCGCCGGGAGAGCAGCACCATGATTTCATAGTGGTCGGTGTGCGGGAACATGTCGAACAGCCGGACGCGTCGCGGCGCATATGCGGGCATGGCGGCAATGTCCTGCGCAAGCGTTACGGCATTGCAGCTGGAATAGATGATCGTGCGGATGTCTGACGCCTGCAGTGTGGCGCAGAGCCGGCTGCCGAGCCCCCGCCGTGGGGGGTTGACTATGATCGCGTCCGGGCCCTGGCCCGCCGACAGTGCCGTCGCGTCGCCCACGGCAAATGTCACCTCCGGCAGGCCCGTCTCTGACGCACTCAGTCGCGCCGAGTCGATCGCGGCGGCACTGGCCTCCACTCCATGCACGCGGCGGCCGGGAGCAGCGACGTGGAGGGCGAAACCGCCCACGCCACAATAGAGGTCCCACACCGTGCGGGGAGAAAGCTCATCGATCCATTGCCTGGCCTGGGCATAGAGACCCAAGGCGATCTCGGTATTGGTCTGGAAGAAGCTTGCGGGCCGCAAATGCAGCATCTGGTCCCCGAGGCGCATCCGGAGCGTCTCGCCACCACCGAGCGAAATTTCCTCCGCACCTTCGAGCACAGCCTTGTGTTCGCGCAGCAGGTTGGCGGTGACGACTGCCAGCTGCGGCAGGTCGGCCAGGAGACTGGGCAGATGCTTGCGAATGCGACCGAGCGGCTCTGTGGAGCGCAGCACGAAGCGCAACATCAGTTCTCCATC
>CAMLOA010000172.1 GCA_946481445.1 uncultured Devosia sp.
CCTATTCGGGCGGCCAGCTCGACAAGCTGCTGCGCGATCATTCCTTCGTGCCCGAGGCCTGGCGCGACGGACTGTTCCTGCCCCCGTTCCAGTCCTCGCTGGTGCTCAAATCCACGCGGCTGTTCGAGCGGGCCGGGCGCCTGTTCGGCCCGGCCATGAGCGGGGTCATCTGCGTGCGCGCCCGCAAGGAAGCCTTCCCCGCCATTCCCCGCCGCAAGCGCGAGGAGCGCTATGTGCGCGTGCCGGGCCTGAGCACGGCGACGGCGCGGGGGTAGCGGCAAATGCCTTCCCAACCACGGTGTCATTCCGGCGCAGGCCGGAATCCATCTTGAGGTGACTAGGCCTGCTGCATGCCTCGGTAGGTCTCAGGATGGATCCCGGCCTGCGCCGGGATGACACTGAGCATGTGAAAACGCGCAATGCTGACCTGTCAGGGTTCAGCGCCCAAGCAGCCACCAACTCCCTTTGCCTTCCGCGCCTGCTTTGACTATGGTCCGCGCGATTTTCCCTCGGCCCGCAATCCCCATGTCCGACGTATCTCGTCCAACCCCGCAGCCCGGCATTCTCGACATTGCGCCCTACCTGCCCGGCAAGTCCGGGGCGGCGGGCAGCAAGGCGGTCAAGCTCTCGGCCAATGAGAGCCCGCTGGGCGCCAGCCCCAAGGCGGTGGAGGCCTTCCGCGCGGCCGCCGACATGCTCGAAATCTATCCCGAGGGCAGCTCCCGCCTGCTGCGCGAGGCGCTGGGCGAGGTGCATGGCATCGATCCGGCCCGCATTGTGTGCGGCAATGGCTCGGATGACCTGCTGCATCTGCTCGCCCAGGTCTATCTGGGCGAGGGCGACGAGGCGGTGATGAACCGCTACGGCTTTTCGGTCTATCCGATCATCACCAGGGCTACCGGCGCCTCGATCGTCATGGTGGACGAGACCGACTACCGGGCCGATGTCGATGCCCTGCTCGGCGCAGTGACGGAAAGGACCAAGGTGGTCTGGCTGGCCAACCCGAACAACCCCACCGGCACCTACCTGTCCGATGCCGAGGTGCGGCGCCTCCATGCCGGGCTGCGGCCCGATATCCTGCTCGTCATCGACAATGCCTATGCCGAATATGTGACGGCGGACGATTTCTCGGTCGGCCTCGACCTCGTCGGGGAGGCTGAGAACGTGGTCATGGTGCGCACCTTCTCCAAGATGGGCCTTGCCGCCGCCCGCATCGGCTGGATGGTTGGCCCCGACCACATCGTGGACGCCATCCACCGCATTCGCGGGCCGTTCAACGTCAACCTGCCGGCGCAGCTGGCCGGCGCCGCAGCCACGCGCGATGTCGAGTTCACCGCCCGGCTCAGGCGCTTCAACGCGCAGTGGCGGGACTGGCTGACCGCCGAGCTCAACTCCAACCATATGCGGGTCATTCCCAGCCAGGCCAATTTCATCCTGGTGCTGTTTCCCGATGCCGATTTCGCCGCCCGTGCCTTCACCACGCTGATGGAGCGGGGCCTGATCGTGCGCGAAGTCGGCCACAGCTATGGCATCGACAACGGTCTGCGCATTTCCATCGGCAGCGAAGAAGCGATGCGCGGCGTCGCCGGCATTCTCAAGGCATTGGTCAAGATCTCATGAGCGTCCATTTCCGCAAGCTGGCCCTGATCGGCATCGGGCTCATCGGTTCATCCATCGCGCTGGCGGCGCGGCGGCAGGGACTGGTGGAGGTCATCTCCATCGCCACAAGGCGCCAGGAAACACTGGACGAAGCGCGCGAACTCAAGCTGGGCGACATCTATACGCTCGACGCCGCCGAGGCGGTGCGTGGCGCCGACCTTGTCATTCTCTGCGCCCCGGTGGGCGCCTATGGCGGGCTGGCGGCGGCCATCGGGCCACATCTGGAGCCGGGCGCCATCCTCTCCGATGTGGGCTCGGTCAAGGCGCACGTCGTCAAGGTCGTTGGCCCGCACGTTCCGCAAGGCGTGTATTTCATCCCCGGCCACCCCATTGCCGGCACCGAGCATTCCGGGCCCTCGGCCGGCTTCGCGGAACTGTTTGCCGGCCGCTGGTGCGTGCTGACGCCGGGTCCCGAAGTGCCGCAGGCGGCAACCGACCGCCTGGTCAGCTTCTGGCAGGCCATGGGCTCGATGGTGGAATGCATGGATGCGGCCCACCACGACATGGTGCTGGCCATAACCAGCCATATCCCGCATCTGATCGCCTACAACATTGTGGGCACCGTGGCCGACCTGGAAACCGCCACCCAGTCCGAGGTCATCAAGTTCTCGGCTTCCGGCTTCCGCGACTTTACCCGCATCGCCGCCTCCGATCCGGTGATGTGGCGCGATGTGTTCCTCACCAACAAGGATGCCGTGCTCGAAATGCTCGGGCGGTTCAACGAGGACCTGTCCATGCTGCAGCGTGCCGTGCGCAACGGCGACGGGCCGGCGCTCGAAGCCATGTTCACCCGCACCCGCGCCATCCGCCGCTCGATCATTTCGGCCGGCCAGGAAACCGCCGCCCCCGATTTCGGCCGCCCGCACGAGCAGCCGCCGGTGCCCGAGGCGGTGGCGTTGCGCGACCATGGCGGCGGCGACGACGCCTGAAGCGCTGCGCCGGCGGGCCGTGAGGGCTAGAACAGCGGTGGCACCGCGCCGATCGGCACCAGGCCGGAGAATATGGCGCCCGAGCGGAAATTGACCTGGTTGACATGGGCGCCGTCGGGTCCGGGCGTGCCCAGCACCAGCGTGCGCCAGGGCTCCTCGAGCAGCGGGCCGATGCGCTCGGCGACGCCGGTCGAGGTCACGTTGATCTGCCCGTCCAGCAGGCCGGCGCCATTGAGCGACAGGGCCCCGTCGGCATTGAGGCTGGATTGTCCGTCCGTGCCGCGGATGGAGACGAGCTTGAGCGTGCTGCCCTGGGACGCCATGGTGCGCAGCAGGTCCGGGTCGCCCCAGTTGCGCACGTCGTCGGGCAGGCCGGTCAGCTCCACCTCCAGCTCGGCATCGGTGCCGGCCAGGGTCAGGCCGGGCATGGCCAGGTCTTCCACCACCATATAGCCGGCCAGCGCCGCGAGGCGGCGCTCGGCATCGTGCTGTTCGGGAATGTCGAGCAGGTGCAGCCCCACCAGCGGCGCCTGTGCGATCAGCACGTCGCCCAGCAGCGTGTCGGACCAGGCCACGTCCCGCCCCTCCAGCGACACCCGCGCAATGCGCCAGTTGTCCAGCCTGGCGCTCCCATCGAGGGCCGACCAGGCCACCGCATTGCGCAGGCCGGTGAAGCTGTCGACGATCTCGGCCGGCCCCTGCGCGGCCAGCACCATATGGGTGGGAGCATAGACGCGCACGCTGGCGCTGATCCCTGGAAGGGTGATGGTGCTGTCGCCCGAAACGATGGTGGCGTCGGCGCAGCTGGCATCGAAGCGGAACGGAAAGCCATCGATATCGAGCGTGCCGCAGCTCACTCTGGGGCTCGTGACCCCATCGGCCAGCGCCTGGGCCTCGATGCCCTGCCGCGCCATGGTGGCCAGCACCAGCCAGGCGGCAGACCAGGCGATGACGACAAGCAGCACCACGCTGCCCAGGATGATGATTCGCTTCTTCATGCAGCACTCTTAGCCTTGGCGGTGACCGTGCGCCATCTTGGCGCCGTTCACTGCCGGTAAATCCGCGCCGTTGCACAATCGTGCAATTGTCTGGCGCCCGAGACAGACATAGACTTCGTGTTCAGGTTATGGCGATGACGACGGCAGCAGGCATGGAAGCGGCGACCCACTGGGTCTTCGGCTACGGATCCCTCATCTGGAATCCGGGCTTCGTGCATGTGTCCGCCCAGCAGGGCCTGCTGCGCGGCGCCCATCGCAGCCTGTCCATCGTTTCCCACTATCACCGCGGCACGGTGGAGCGCCCGGGCCTGGTCTTCGGGTTGACGCGCGGCGGCTCCTGCCGGGGCATGGCCTTCGAGGTGACGCCCGACGAATGGCCGGGCGTGCGTGCCTACCTGCAGGAGCGCGAACAGGTCACGGCGGTCTATCGCGACGTGATGCGGCCGGTGCGGCTGGCCGATGGGCGTACCGTGACCGCGCTGGCTTTTCTCGTCGATGAACGCCACGAGCAGTTTGCCGGCAATCTCAGCCTCGAGCAGCAACTGGCCATGGTGCGGGCCGGGGTGGGCCTGTCGGGCCGCAATATCGATTACGTGCTCAATACCGCCCGGCACCTGCGCGAACTGGGCATTCGCGACCGGCCGCTGATGGCGCTGGCCGAATTGCTGGAACAGGAAGCCCAAGCGGCGTGAGCCTCAGGCCTGCCAGCTGCGCCAGCCGCGGGTGAGCCACCAGGCAGCAACGGTCGCGGCCGCCAGCCCGGCATCCACCGGGCCGGCCGTGGCGGCCTCGGGCACATGGCCCATGCCCAGCGCGGCAATACCCAGGGCGGCCTTGTGCAGCAGGCTGACTTCCCAGATGCCGGCCGAACGGCGCGGCCGGATCGCCAGCAGCAGGAACAGCAGCGCGAAGACGCCATAGCCCAGGGCGCGCCACAGGGCGATCCAGGCGCCCTCGACGGGCACGCTGCCCTGTGCAGCCAGGGCCTCGATCATGGCGAAGCCGGCGGCGGCCCCGCACAGCGCCATCAATGCGCGCCCGATGCCGTCGCGCCGGTCGAGCAGCGGGTCGATCGGCCCGCTCATTCGGCTGCGTTCTGCTTGCCGGTGCCGAACCTGGCCTCGATATAGTCGGCCACCATGGCCTTGAACTGGTCGGCCACATCGGCCCCGCGCAGGGTGGCGACCTTTTCACCATCGATGAACACCGGTGCGGCCGGGGTCTCGCCGGTGCCGGGCAGCGAAATGCCGATATTGGCATGCTTGCTCTCGCCGGGTCCGTTGACGATGCAGCCCATCACCGCCACCGACAGCGTCTCGACGCCCGGATAGCGCTCGCGCCATTCGGGCATGGAGGTGTTGAGGTGGTCCTGGATATCCTTGGCCAGGGTCTGGAAGGTGGTCGAGGTGGTGCGCCCGCAGCCGGGGCAGGCGGCCACCACCGGCAGGAACTGGCGGAAGCCCATGGTCTGCAGCAGCTCCTGCGCCACCTTGACCTCGGTGGTGCGGTCGCCGCCCGGTTCGGGCGTCAGTGAAATGCGGATCGTGTCGCCGATGCCCTGCTGCAGCAGGATGCCAAGCGCCGCCGAGGACGCGACGATGCCCTTGCTGCCCATGCCCGCCTCGGTCAGGCCCAGATGCAGCGCATAGTCGCAGCGGGCCGCCAGGTCCTGGTAGACCGCGATCAGGTGCTGCACGTCGCTGACCTTGGTGGAGAGCAGGATCTTGTTTCGGCTCATGCCCAGCTCTTCGGCCCGCGCTGCCGACAGCAGGGCCGACTGGATGATGGCCTCTCGCTGCACCGCCGCCGCCGAGA
>CAMLOA010000173.1 GCA_946481445.1 uncultured Devosia sp.
GGTATGCCCTCACGCTTTGCTGCGGCAGTGGCGCCCGCCATGTCGGCGGCGATGCATGCCGCCAACCGCAAGGATCTGCGCGCCATAAAGGCCATTCTGGAGCGCAGCTAGCCAGGGACTGGACAAGAGAAAGGTGGGCACCTGGCCCGCCTTAGACATTTCTGATCGTGGGGTCTTACGCTCCGGCGCGCGCAGCTTCCTTGACGGCGTCCTGCACCTTTTCGAAGGCACGGACTTCGATCTGGCGGATGCGCTCGCGGCTCACGTCGTATTGCTGGGCCAGCTCTTCGAGCGTGGCCGGGTTGTCCTGCAGGCGGCGGGCCTGGAAGATGGCGCGTTCGCGCTCGTTGAGCACGTCCATTGCCTTGTTGAGCATGGCCATGCGCTCGTCGAATTCCTCGGTCTCGCCCAGCGTGGTTTCCTGGTCGGGCGTGTCGTCGACCAGCCAATCCTGCCATTCGGACGAGCCTTCATCGGCCCGCATGGGCGAATTGAGCGAGGCGTCGCCGGAGAGGCGCGAATTCATCTGCACCACGTCGTCTTCGGTGACGTTGAGCGTGGTGGCGATCTGCTTGATCTGGTCGGGATGCAGGCTCCCATCGTCCAGCGCGGCGATCTGGCCCTTCACCTTCCTCAGGTTGAAGAACAAGCGCTTCTGGGCGGCCGTGGTGCCGATCTTGACCAGGCTCCAGCTGCGCAGGACGTATTCCTGAATGGCGGCACGGATCCACCACATGGCATAGGTGGCCAGGCGGAAGCCTTTTTCCGGCTCGAAGCGCTTGACGGCATGCATCAGGCCCACATTGCCTTCCGAAATGACTTCGGAGATGGGCAGGCCATAGCCGCGATAGCCCATGGCGATCTTGGCCACCAGGCGCAGGTGGCTGGTGATCAGTTTCTGCGCGGCGCCGGGGTCTGCGTGTTCCTTGTAGCGCTTGGCCAGCATGTACTCCTCGTCCGCTTCCAGCATGGGAAACTTGCGGATTTCCTGAAGATACCGGCTCAAGCCGCCTTCCGAGGAGAGGACGGGTAGATTGGTCTGGGCCATGGACGCACCCCTTTCATGTTCCCCCGCATGCCGCGGGCGGAGCCTCACGTCACCAATGGCCGAACCGGCCCATCGGCAGACGACGATGGATTATATAGGTCGCAATTTGTCGAATGTAAGGGCACCAGAGGTGTCCAAACGCGCCAAGTGCGAAATGGTTGCAGGCCATCCGTGCCGCCGTCACGTTATTTACGCGGCCGGGTTGGGGCGGGTTCAATCAAGCTCCGGTGATCGGTCAGCGCGCAAAGGCCTTGTCATAGTGCTGCAGCGCGTCGTCGAGCGCCTGCAGGTCGTCGGGCAGCGGCGCCTCGAACAGCATTTCCTCGCCGGTCACCGGATGCTCGAAGCCCAGTTCTGCCGCGTGAAGCGCCTGCCGCCCAAGGGCAGCGACGGGGCCCGCCACATCCTCGGGCAGGCGGTTGATCTTGGTGGCATAGCCGGGCGCGTAGACCAGGTCCGACACCAGGGGGTGGCCGATATGGGCCATGTGTACGCGGATCTGGTGGGTGCGCCCGGTCTCGAGGTGGCATTGCACCCGGGTAATGTCCCAGCCCTCGCCGCCGAAGCGGGCTTCCACGAAATAGTGGGTGATGGCCTCGCGCCCGTCGCGCCGCACCGCCTGTTTGAGCCGGTTGTTCTGATCGCGGCCCAGCGGGGCGTCGATCGTGCCCTTGCCGGTTTCGGTCATGCCCCACACATAGGCGATATAGGCCCGGTGCAGCGGACCGGTCCGTCCGTGGTCGGCGAATTGCTCGCTCAGGTGGCGGTGTGCCTGCTCGGTCTTGGCGGCCACCATCACCCCGGACGTGTCTCGATCCAGCCGGTGCACGATGCCTGGGCGCTTGACCCCGCCAATGCCCACCAGGCTGTCCCCGCAATGGAACAGCAGGGCATTGACCAGTGTGCCGTCGGGGGAGCCCGGGGCGGGGTGTACCACCATGCCCACGGGCTTGTTGACGACGATGAGCTGGTCGTCCTCGTAGAGGATGTCGAGGGGGATGTCCTGCGGCTGCGGCTCGGCCTCTTCAGGCGGAGGGGCAAGAAGGACGATTGTCTCGCCGGCCGTTAGCCGGTATTTGGGCTCGCTGACGGTCTTGCCGTCGACGCTCACCGCGCCTTCGAGGATCAGGTCCTTGATCCGGCTGCGGCTGAGCACATCATAGGCCTTGGCCAGGGCGGCATCGAGCCGTGCACCGGCCATGGCGTCATCGACGGCAAACTCGACTGCCTCGCCTTCAAAGTCCAACCCGGTGTCTTCGGCCATGAGCGATCCTAACGAAACTGCGCCCCAGATCGAGGACAGCAAGCTGTCACCCGAGGCACAGGCCATGCTGGGGAAGGCGCGCCGCTCGTTCGGTATTTCGATCGGCATCCTGCTTTTGGGCTTTATGGCGATTGGCTTTGCCCTTGTCTATCGCGTCATGCGCGACGCGCCGCCGCCCGCCCTGGCCGAGGCAGTCGTCCTGCCCCAGGGCGCGGTCGTCGTTTCGGCGCTGGTCAATGAGGGTGCCATCAACGTCACCTACACGCTGGACGGGGTCACGACGCTGGCCCTGTTCGACCAGGCGAGCGGGGAAATGACCCGCAGCGTGGTGATCGGGCCGTGACGGGGCTGGCCTAGCGGCCCTGGATTTCCCGCAGCGCCGCCATGCGGTCGGTCACCGAGCCCCGGCGCTCGCCATTGGCCGGCCTTTCCGCCACCGGCTCGTTGTCGTCGGCAAAGCGCTGTACGCGGTCGAACAGGCTTTCCTCGTCACGGGCCGGCGCTGCCTCGGTATCGACGGCATAGACCAGTCGGCTGACGCTCGCGGCAATGTCGTTGAGCCGCTCGCGCATATGGGCTTCTTCGAGCCGCTCGGTGTCCCAATCGGCCAGGATGGTGCTTTCCACGTTCAGCACCTTCTTGCGCAGGCTTTCGACCTCGGCTTCCAGGCTCAGCTTCTCGGCCAGCAACTGCTCGACTTTGCCCGAGCTCTGGGCCACCACCTGGCTGGTTTCGGCGAGCAGCGCGTTGAGCCGGTTCTCGGCGCTGGCCATGCGGGCTTCGGCCACGGTCAGGCTTTCGGCCTGTTTGTCGCGCGTGTCGTCGCGATGCGCCAGGGCCTCCCGCATCTGCGCTATGGCCGCATTTGCCTCGGCACTGCGGCGATCCGAGCTCTCCAGCCGGGCGATCAGGCTTTGCGCCTGTTCCTCGAGGAAGGCGGCGCGCTTGTGCTCTATGGCGAGGGCCGCCGTCAGCCGGTCGATATCCTCGTCATAGTCGCCCGATAGCGGCGTGCCTTCGAGGTCGGCACCCTTGGGCAAGCCGCCGCGAACGCTCTGGCGCAGGGTTTCGATCTCGGCGGTGCGGGTTTCCAGTTCGCGGTCGCGCATGCGCAGGCGCTGCGCCAGGTCGGTGCCCTCGCGCTCCAGTTCGAGGATGCGGGCGCGCAATTCCGCCTCGCGGGCCTCCAGGTCCTTGACGATGGCCAGGTGCTTGTCGCGCTCCGCCTTGAGGGCGCCCAGGTCGGATCGCTTCTGGTTGACGTCGCCCAGTTGTTCGGCCAGCCGCTTGCGCAGCATTTCCACGTTCATTTCCAGGCGGCGGGTCGACAGGGCGAACTCGGCCCGCAGCTGATCCTTGTCGGCGCGGAATTCGGCCATGGTAATCGGCGTGGCCGCCTCGATGCGGCGCTTGGTCAGGCGGACGGCGCGCTTCCACACGGCGGGCATGATGATCAGGGCAACAAGCCCGGCCACCATCGCGCCCAGCGCGAAATACATGATGTTCTCGATGAGCATCGCCGTACTCCCACCCCCGGGCGAGCCCCGAGCGGATAAACCCCTATCTGGCAGCAAGGGCGAGGAAAGGCCACATTCGCCAGTGGTTAACCCTAACGCGTCCCGCCCGTTCCGTCACCTCACGGCAGGGGTGCCGAGCGGGTAAAAACCAGTGGCGTGATCCCCTCGGGGGCATCAATTTCCGCCAGCACGTTGCAGGATTGCAGTTCCAGCCGGGCCGCGCGCGGCGCCGGCGGCTCCGGGTAGCCCTGCAGCTCGAGGTTGAATTCGATCTCTGCGTCGTTGAGGTAGAGCGTGTGCAGGCCCGGACGGGCCGCGGCCCACACATTGATCCCGAAACTGAGGCCGATCACGCCGCCCTGGCGCAGGCAGACCTCGTATGATCCGTGCGTCTCGTACCCGTCCGGGGCCGGGGCGCAGACATATTCCAGGCTCGCGATCTCCAGTCCCATCGCTTCGGGCATCCAGTAGTCCTGCAGGCCCCACAGTCCCTCGCCCATGACCTCGAGGCGGAACCGGGGCCGGTTGCCGCGCATGTCGTTGCCCAGCCCGGAATAGCTGCTCACGACGGTGATCGGCGGGGCTCCGATCGCGGCTTCCACGCGCTGGTCGGACACCCAGGCGACGCTGCGGGGCTCGGGCATGACGCGGGTCCAGGTCTCGCCCCCGGTCCGGTCCCCCATTTCCCAATGGCCGGAGAGGCCGTCGGGACCCCCGCTGACGATGGAACGCCCGTCTGAGTAATCGAAGTGAAAGTAGCCATATTCGGCCAGCAGGGCGCCCGGCCCCGTCATGGTCACGTTGGCCTGGTTGCTCTCCCCCGCCGCCTGGAAGAAACTCAGGTGCCAGGAGGCGGCAGGGTCGCGCACGAACCGGTACCAGCAGCCCCCCGGTCCGGGGCGATCCAGGCAGGTCCAGGTGCCGCCCTTGTTCAGGGTGGCAAAGCCGGGCAGTTCGCCCGACTCGCCATGCCATTCGATGTACCAGTTGCCCTCCAGCGCGATATTGGGGTCGATGGCAGGGTCGCGATGGTTGGGGCGGGGCTCGGGCACGGGCGCGGCCGTGGTGCCGTGGTCGCCGGGCAGCACTGTCGCGGTGACGACGCCATCGGCAAATGTGCCGGTCCAGGTCACGGATCCGTCCGGCAGGCACGGATCGCCCAGTGTCTTGCGCGCGGTCAGGGCGTCGCCATCGACGGCGACGTCGATCCGTTGCCGCTCGACCAGTGTGGGGCAGTCCAGGCCCGTCGCATGCCAGGGGCCGTCGAGGACCGAGGCATCGAGCCCGTCGGCGACGAACTGACCGATCGCACCCTCGGCACTCCCCAGCGCCTGCACCTGGCTCCAGTCGAGCGGCAGCACCGGCCCGGTCTCACCACCGCCGATCGTTCCCAGCCCGCGCCGGCTCAGCACCGGTCCGGCCTGGGGCGATGCCGACCGTTCGAAGGCGAAGACGTCCAGCTGCGATACCGTCCAGTCCGGGGCGATCAGGCGCCCGATCTCGCCGACGAAGCGGGCATCGGCAGTCAGTTCGCTCTCCTTGAGCCCGCTCTCGAAG
>CAMLOA010000174.1 GCA_946481445.1 uncultured Devosia sp.
AAGAGCCGGGACGAAGTGGAGGAGCAGTTCGGCGGCCTCTATCGCGCGTTCCAGTATGGGGCACCACCGCATGGTGGCGCCGCATTCGGCATCGACCGTATCGTGATGCTGCTGTGCGGCGTGCAGAACCTGCGCGAAATCACCGCCTTCCCAATGAACCAGCAGGCGGAAGACCTGCTGATGGGGGCTCCCAGCCCTGCCAGCGCCAAGCAACTGCGCGAGTTGAGCATCAGGCTCAACGTCCAGAGCAAGTGAATGCAGGAGCCGCCCCAGGGCGGCTCTTTCGTTTCCGGCCGGCAGGCAACGGTTAATTAGCGTTAATGGTCCGTTAAGCGCCACTTGGTACCGGTTAGGCAGAATTTGCCTAGTCCGGATTCGTGGATTGAAGTCGCGGTACGCCAATATCCTGATGCTGCTCGGCGCCATCCTGGCGTTCGTTCCCATCATTGCGGTGGACTTTCTGCTCGACGCCTATGTCCAGGTCCGGGAGAAAGCTGCGACGCAGCAGACTGTTAGCGGGATTTCCTCACAAATAGAACTCGGCATGACCGACGCTGTTGCGTCGTTGCGGCGCGTGCTGGCCGACACACCCTCCCTGTGCACGCCCACTTTCGTTGCCAGCGTGCAGGGCGAGATCGAATCCAGCCTCAACCTCAAGCAGGTGCTGGTCGAGAACGCCGATGGCGTCCAGTACTGCGACGCGCTGGGCCGGACCGTCCGCTACTCGCCGATCTCGGAAAGCCTGCCGGTGCCCGGCCACACCGAGACCATCACCGTGGTGCAGCTGGCCGACATGGACATGCCGGCCCTCAAGATCACGCAGGCTTTCGGCACGACGCGCTTTGTTTCGGCATTCGTCCCGCTGCTGGGGCAGAACAATGAATCTGTGGCCAGCGGCCTACCAAACGCGGCGGCGCTGCGCGTCCTGCTCACCAATGGCATGCCCATCCTGACGATCGGCGATCCATCGGGCTACGACCGCCGCTCATCCAATGCAGACTTCGTCTACGCCCAGAGCTTTGCGGGGGAACTGCCCCTCAAGGTGGAAATGGCGCTGCCCTTCGCGATGGCGCGCGCCTCCTATGCCGACCTTGATGTCGGCTTCACGGTGATCGCCTGCATCATGAGCGCCGCATTCCTGATCCTGGCGCTGCACTATGTGCGGCGCTCGCGCGTGCCGGCATTCGACCTGGAGCGCGCCATAGCCAGGGGGGAAATCAAGCCCTATTACCAGCCGGTGATCAACCTGCGCACTGGTGAACTGGCCGGATGCGAGGTGCTGTGCCGCTGGGAAAAGAAGAACGGCAAGGTCATCCCGCCCGGGGCGTTCATCGACTATGCCGAGGTGACGGGCCTGGCCATACCCATGACGCTGTCGCTGATGCAGCAGGTCAAATATGACCTGGGCGACATCTGCACGCTGATGCCCGACATGAAGGTTTCCATCAACCTGTTCGAGGGGCACTTCCGCGATGCCAGCATCGTGGAGGACGTGCAGGCCATCTTCGGCAATTCGCAGATCGCATTCCGCCAGCTGGTGTTCGAGATCACCGAGCGGCATCCGCTGGCCAACTCGGCCGTGGCCAACAGCGTCATCGCGGGATTGCATGCTCTTGGTGCCAAGCTCGCGCTGGACGATGCCGGGACCGGACATTCGAACCTGGCCTATCTGGCCACGCTGGGTTGCGACATCATCAAGATCGACCGCATCTTCGTGGACATGGTCAAGCCTGGAACGACGCAGGTGCCCGTGCTCGACGGGCTCATCGCCATGGCCAAAGACCTCGACTGCGAGATCGTCGCCGAGGGGGTCGAGACCGAGGCCCAGGCGCTCTACCTGCGGGCGCGGGGCGTGCCACAGGCACAGGGGTTCATCTTTGCGCCGGCCCTGAAGGTGGGCGCGTTCAAGGAACTGGCCTTAGCCCTGCACGCCACCCAGGCGCCCAGCGGGTCGCGCCCGAGGCTGGAATCGGTCATCGCCAGCGCAGCCTGATCCGCCTTTTGGACCTTACCGGAAATTGGACCTTTTCATCCCGGGCGATTGATGGCACCTACGCGCCACTATACGCCGGAGGAGGATTGGACTTGACCACGGACGTCAACGAACAGCGCAAGGCCCTGCGCGAGGCGGCGCTGCATTTCCATGAGTTCCCCAAGCCCGGCAAGCTGGAAATCCAGCCGCTCAAACCTCTCGGCAACCAGCGCGACCTGGCACTGGCCTATTCGCCCGGCGTGGCCGCGCCCTGCGAGGAAATCGCGGCCGACCCCGATACGGTGGCCCGCTACACCTCCCGGCAGAACCTGGTGGCCGTGATCTCCAACGGCACGGCCGTGCTTGGCCTGGGCAATATCGGCGCGCTGGCATCCAAGCCGGTGATGGAAGGCAAGGCAGTCCTGTTCAAGAAGTTCGCGGGGATCGATGTGTTCGACCTCGAGATCGACGAGATCGACCCGCAGAAGTTCATCAGTGCCGTTGCCCCGCTCTGGCCGACCTTCGGCGGCATCAATCTCGAGGATATCCGCGCGCCCGACTGCTTCGAGATCGAGGAAGCGCTGCGCGAGCGCATGCCCATACCCGTGTTCCACGACGACCAGCACGGCACGGCCATCATCGTGGGCGCCGCAGTGCTCAACGGTCTCGAGCTGGCCGGCAAGAAGATCGACGAGGTCAAGATCTGCACGTCCGGGGCAGGCGCCGCCGCCATTGCCTGCCTCAACGTGCTGGTGGCGCTGGGCGCCAGGCACGAGAACATCTGGGTCGCCGACAAGGATGGCCTGGTCACGCACAAGCGGAACGACGTCAACGACAAGTGGCGCGGCCAGTTCCGCCGCGTCAGCGAAGCGACGACGCTCGCCGAGGTCATCGATGGCGCCGACGTCTTCCTTGGCCTGTCTGCCGCCGGTGCGCTGAAGCCGGAAATGCTGGAAAAGATGGCACCCAAGCCGCTGATCCTGGCACTGGCCAACCCGAATCCGGAGATCATGCCGGAGGTGGCCAAGGCCGCCCGACCCGACGCCATGGTCTGCACCGGACGCTCGGACTACCCCAACCAGGTCAACAATGTCCTGTGTTTTCCCTTCATCTTCCGCGGCGCGCTCGATGTGGGCGCTACGACCATCAACGAGGAAATGAAGCTGGCTGCGGTTCGCGCCATCGCCAGGCTGGCGCATGAGCCGGGCCTGGAAGTGTCGCCTTCGGGCGCCCCGGCCGTCTATGGCGCCGAGCACATCATTCCCAATCCCTTCGACCAGCGCCTGATCCTGCGCATCGCGCCGGCCGTGGCACGGGCGGCGATGGAATCGGGCGTGGCCAAGAAGCCGATCACGGACTGGAATGCCTACCAGGATAGTCTCAACCGGTTCGTGTTCCGCTCCGGGTTGGTCATGAAGCCCATCATCGACCGCGCCCAGGGGCAGAACAAGCGCATCGCCTTTGCCGACGGCGAGGACGAGCGCGTGTTGCGGGCAACGCAGGTCCTGCTGGAGGAACGTATCGCCAGGCCCATCCTGATCGGCCGCCCATCGGTGATCGAATCCCGCATCGAACGCTTCGGCCTCAATCTCAGGCCCGGCACCGACTTCGAGGTGATCAACCCCGAAGACGATCCGCGGTATCGCGACTATGTGAGCCTGTTCCACTCGCTGGTTGGCCGTGACGGCGTGACGCCGGACACGGCGCGGCAGGTGGTGCGCACCAACACGACCGTCATCGGCGCGCTGGCCGTGAAGCGCGGTGAGGCCGACGCGCTGATCTGCGGGCTTCAGGGCCGATATATCAAGCACGTCCGCGATATCCGCTCGGTGATCGGCCTCCAGGAGGGGATCAGCGATGTTTCGGCGCTGTCGATGCTGATCATGCCGCGCGGGGCGTTCTTCCTGGCCGACACCTATGTCAACCAGGACCCGACGGCCGACGAAATCGTGGGCATCGCCTTGCAGGCCCGCGATCACCTCAAGCGGTTCAACATCGAAGCCAGGGTCGCGCTGCTGAGCTATTCCAACTTCGGCTCGCGCGATGGCGACAGCGCCTACAAGATGCGCGAGGCCTATCGCAAGCTGAAGGCTGTGGCCCCCGAAATGATCGTCGAGGGTGAAATGCAGGGCGATCTCGCCCTCAACCAGGACCTGCGCGAGCGCTACATCCCAGATACCGTGCTGCGTGGCGAGGCCAACCTGTTGATCTTCCCCAACCTGGATGCGGCCAACCTCTCGATGACGCTGCTCAAGGAAATGAACAACGCCCTCTCGGTCGGCCCGATCCTGATGGGGCCCCAGGCGCCGGCGCATATCCTGGCGCCGTCCGTAACCAGCCGTGGGATCGTGAACATGGCGGCCATCGCCGCTACCGAAGCGCTCGATGCCTGACTACTGGGCTGCCGGGACCACCCGGCAGCCGACCGGGCGTGAAGGCCTCACGCGCCCTAACCATCAGGCCAGTTCGGCGTTGACCTGACTAATTTTTGGGCAGAGTATGTCCGTAACCGGACCATAAGAGCCGCCCCACTCAGATGACTGCCCTGATCCTTGCTGCAAAAAGTGCGCTCAAATGGAGCCACGAACATCTGCTGGGCCGTCACCGGCTGGCAATCATAGTCGCATTGGCCGCCCTGTCGTGGGGGATCTTCTACCTGCTATTCCTGCTGGTGACGACGGTCTTCTGACAGCCCAAGGCGGCGCCAGCGCGCAATGGGCCGTTGCGGGCGATCAGGCCATGCGGTAGGAACAGTCTCCGCCGCCAGACCTCGAGGATGCTCCATGAACCCGATTGCCGTGTTCGCAGGGAGTTCGCATCCCGAACTCGCACAGGAAATCTGCAAGCAACTGGGCGTTCCGCTGCAGCCGACCGCGATCAAGCGCTTCTCCAACGATTGCCTCGAAGTGCAATTGCAGGCCAATTGCCGCGAGCAGGACGTGTTCCTGATCCAGACGCTC
This sequence comes from uncultured Devosia sp., assembly GCA_946481445.1. The sequence continues at coordinate 4,933 of CAMLOA010000174.1, forward strand.
AGCGCGCCCGTGCAGGATCACCTGGTGGAACTGCTGCTCATGCTGGATGCGGCGCGCGGGGCATCGGCCGCGCGGATAACCGCCGTTATCCCGCATTATGCCTATGCCCGATCCGACAAGAAGGACGCGCCACGCATTTCCATCGGCGGCAGGATGGTTGCCGACCTGCTGGCGACGGCGGGTGCCAACCGCGTGGTGACGATGACCCTGCACTCGCCGCAGGTGCACGGGTTCTTCAGCGTGCCGGTCGATCACCTGCATGCGCTGGGTGAGCTTGCGGCCTATTTCCAGCGCTATGACCTGAGCAGGGCCGTGGTGGTTTCGCCTGACCTGGGCAACGCCAAGGCTGCTGCTGCATTTGCACGCCGCCTGGGAACGCCAGTGGCCGCGGGTGCCAAGGAACGGATCAGCGATTACCTTTCAAAAAGAAGTGAGATCTGGGTTCGCGATGCGT
>CAMLOA010000175.1 GCA_946481445.1 uncultured Devosia sp.
CACGATATATAGGACGAAACGCGTGAGATTACCACCAGTTCAGCGCGACCTGGGCTTCCTCGCTCATGCGTGAAGCGTCCCAGGGCGGATCGAACACCATGTTGACGGTCACGTCCTGGATGCCCTCGACCGCACGCGCCGCATTCTCCACCCAGCCCGGCATTTCTCCGGCCACCGGACAGCCCGGGGCTGTCAGGGTCATGTCGATGGTCAGGTTCCGGTTGTCGTCGAGGTCGACCTTGTAGATCAGCCCGAGTTCATAGATATCGACCGGAATTTCGGGGTCGTAGACGGTCTTGAGCGCCCCGATCAGGTCCGTGGTGATGCGTTCCACCTCGTCGGGCGGAATCGCCTCGCCCACATTGGGGGTGATGCGGGGTTCCGGAAGGGCCGGTGCCGGGGCGATTTCAGGTTCTTCAGTCATCTGCTCGCTCCTAGGCGAAGAATTTCCGGGCGCGCTCGATGCCATCCACCAGCGCGTCGACATCGTCCTTGCCGTTATATAGGGCCAGGCTCGCCCGGCAGGTAGAGGTGACGCCGAACCGTTTGAGCAGGGGCATGGCGCAATGGGTGCCGGCACGGACGGCTATGCCATACCGGTCCAGGATGGTCGCCACGTCATGGGCATGGGCGCCATTGATCTCGAACGAAAAAATGCCGCCCTTGCCCGGCGCGGTGCCGATCAGACGCAGGGAGTTGATGCGGCTCAGCCGTTCATGCGCATAGGCGGCTACCTCACGTTCATGCGCGGCAATGGCGTCGCGGCCCAGCGTCTCCATGTAGCTCAGCGCCGCACCCAGCCCGATCGCCTGCACTATGGGCGGCGTGCCGGCCTCGAAGCGATGCGGAGGGTCGTTGTAGGTGACGCTATCCATGGTCACCACGTCGATCATCTCCCCGCCGCCCTGGTAGGGTTGCATCCCGGCCAGCAACTCATGCTTGCCGTAGAGCACGCCGATGCCGGTGGGCCCATAGAGCTTGTGGCCCGTCATGACGTAGAAGTCGGCATCGAGGGCCTGCACGTCCACTGTTTCGTGGACGGCACCCTGGCTGCCGTCGATCAGCACCGGTATGCCGCGGGCATGGGCCATGGCGATGATCGCCTTGATCGGGTTCACGGTGCCCAGCACGTTGCTCATATGCGTAACCGCCACGATACGCGTGCGGTCCGTCAGGGCCGCTTCGAAGGCGTCCATGTCCAGGCTGCCGTCGTCCCGCACATCGACCCACTTGATTACCGCCCCCTTGCGCTCGCGGTGGAAGTGCCACGGCACGATATTGGAGTGGTGCTCCATGATCGAGAGGACGATCTCGTCACCATCCCTGATGCGGGGACCGGCAAAGGACTGCGCGACCAGGTTGATCGCCTCGGTGGCCGAGCGGGTGAAGATGATTTCTTCGGGGCGCGCGGCCTTGTGGAATGTGTGTGCCGCGTGGCGGCCGCCCTCATAGGCCTCGGTGGCGCGGTTGGCGAGCGTGTGCAGGCCGCGATGGACGTTGGCGTATTCGTGCCGGAAGGCATGGTCCATCCGGTCGAGCACCTGCACCGGCTTCTGGGCGGAAGCGCCGCTATCGAGATAGACCAGCCGGTTCCCGTGGATGACCTCGGACAGGATCGGGAAATCGGCGCGGACTTTGGCTAGATCGAAGGTCATTTGGCTGTCCCGAGCTCACGCCCTGTCAAAACCACGGTGTCATTCCCGCGAAAGCGGGAACCTCTGTTTCAGCGTTGCGGCGCCCCCCACAACAGGGTTCCCGCTTTCGCGGGAATGACCCTGTGCAGGACTAAGCCTTGCCGCCCAGCAGCCACCCGTCGATCACCCCATGCAGGGCTTCGGCCAGGGCTTCGTCCTCGATAGGATCGACGAGTTCTTCAAGGAACCCGCGGACCAGCATGGTCTCCGCCTCTTCCTTCGGAATGCCGCGGCTCATGAGGTAGAACAAGCTGTCCTCATCGAGCTTGCCGCAGGTCGAGCCGTGGCCGCAGACCACGTCATCGGCATAGATCTCGAGTTCGGGCTTCGAAAGGATCTCCGCCTCATCCGACAGCATCAGGCCCTGATGCATGAACTTGGCATCGGTCTTCTGCGCGTCACGGGCAACAACCAGGCGACCCTGCACGACGGCCTTGCCGTGGCCGCGGGCGATGGACTTGAACAGCGGCTGGCTGCTGGTATGCGGCACCGCATGGGACGCATCCATGGTGATGTCGCTGTGCTGGCCGTCCGACACCAGGTTGAGACCGGTAATGTCGCCATGCGCCCCCGCGCCCTCGTAACGGGGGAAGAGCTGGGTGCGGGCCAGCCCTGCCCCGGCATGGATCACCAGCGTGCGCAGCCTGGCGCCGTCGGCCAGGTGATATTCGTTGGTAGCGAAATGGCTGCTGGCGCGGGCGGAAAGGTCCACGGTGATGTGGGTGACCACGGCCTGCTTGCCCAGGGCGATATAGGTCGCGTGGTTGCCGACATGGGCGGCATCCGAACCCGAGAAGGTCTCGAGGATCACGGCCGAAGCGCCATCCGCCACGAAGACCTTGACCGCGTCGGCCAGGTGGGCGGCTTCGCCCTCGATGCGGCGGTCGATCTGGATGATCGGGTCGACGCTGCTTTCCAGCGTCAGCGAGAGTGCGTCCTTGGCCAGGGCGGCGTTCAGATGCACCATGATGTCGTCGCGCGTCGACAGCACGCCGCCATGGGCCGAGCCGACAATGACGCCGGCCGGGGCAGTCGAGGCGGTCTGCACCACGCCATTGGCGATCATCAGCTGGTAGGCCCCCGGCACGCGCAGGGCGGGCGCGCTGGCCTCGTTCGCCGGCGAAGCCAGCGGCGGCACGGTGCGTAGCAGCGTCTTGAGGTCGGTATAGTGATAGCTCTCGACGCGGCGTGTCGGCAGGCCGGCGACGGAGATGCGCTCCGCCGTTGCGTCGGCACCGACGCTCTTGAGCTGGTCGATCAGGGCAGTCTCGGCCGGGCCGAGACGAACGGGCATGGTCTGGCGCATGGATCAGGCCGCCGCGTTGTCGAAGCCGGCATAGCCCTTGGCTTCGAGCTGGAGTGCCAGGTCCTTGTCACCGCTCTCCACGATCCGGCCGTCGGAGAACACATGCACGACATCGGGCACGATATGGTTGAGCAGGCGCTGGTAGTGGGTGATGACCAGCATCGAGCGGTTCTCGGCACGCAGGGCGTTGACCCCGCGCGACACCACCTGCAGCGCATCGATGTCGAGCCCGGAATCGGTTTCGTCCAGCACGCAGAGCGCCGGCTTGAGCAGCGCCATCTGCAGGATTTCCGCACGCTTCTTCTCGCCGCCCGAGAAGCCGACATTGAGCGGACGCTTGAGCATGTCGCTGTCGATATTGAGCTGGGCGCCGGCTTCCTTGACGGCGCGCATGAAGTCCGGGGTCGACAGCTCGCCCTCCCCGCGCGCCTTGCGCTGGGCGTTCATGGCCGCCTTGAGGAAGGTCATGGTGGCGACGCCGGGGATTTCGATCGGATACTGGAAGGCAAGGAAAATGCCGGCGACGGCGCGCTCGGACGGCTCCATCTCGAGGATGTTCTCGCCATTGAGCAGGATCTCGCCCTCGGTGATCTCATAGTCTTCCTTGCCGGCAAGCACATAGCTCAGCGTCGACTTACCCGAGCCATTGCGGCCCATGATGGCATGAACCTGCCCGGCGGGAATGGTGAGGTTCACGCCCTTGAGGATTTCGCGCTCTTCGATGCGCGCATGCAGGTTGCGGATTTCAAGGATCGGGGTGGTCATCGTTGGGTCTCCAGATTTGTGGGCGGGGTCGCCGAAGGGCGCCACCCGGATGAATCGGTGTTTCTCTTTGCGCTCAGATTCCGAGCCGCTGGCGCAACACAGGCAGGCAGGCGGCCGCGACCGCGCCGATGACGATGCCGACCACAACGCGCAGCCAGGGCTGGGGCACACGTGGCGACGCCACGGCAAGCGTGCCGCAGATAACGCCGTAGAAGACCATCGTTACCGGATCCATCGGGTCCTCCTAGCCAACGCTGCCTTCAAGGCTGATCGAGATCAGCTTCTGCGTTTCGACCATGAATTCCATCGGCAGATGCTGCAGCACGTCGCGGACGAAGCCATTGACGATCAATGCCACCGCCTCCTCTTCGGAAAGGCCGCGCTGCTGGCAATAGAACATCTGGTCGTCAGAGATCTTGGACGTGGTGGCTTCGTGCTCGAACACCGCCGTGCCGTTGCGGCTCTCGATATAGGGCACCGTGTGGGCGCCGCACTTGTCCCCGATCAGCAGGCTGTCGCACTGGGTGAAGTTGCGGGCATTCTTGGCCTTGGCATGGGCCGAGACCTGGCCGCGATAGGTATTGTCCGAGAAACCGGCGGCAATGCCCTTGGAGATGATGCGGCTGGTGGTGTTCTTGCCCAGATGCAGCATCTTGGTGCCGCTGTCGACCTGCTGGTGGCCATTGGAAATGGCGATCGAATAGAACTCACCGCGGCTGTTGTCGCCGCGCAAGATGCAGGACGGGTACTTCCAGGTGATGGCCGAACCGGTTTCCACCTGGGTCCATGAAATCTTGGAATTGTCGCCCCGGCAGTCGCCGCGCTTGGTGACGAAATTGTAGATGCCGCCCTTGCCGTCCTTGTCGCCGGGATACCAGTTCTGGACAGTGGAATACTTGATCTCGGCATTCTCGAGCGCCACCAGTTCCACCACTGCGGCGTGGAGCTGGTTCTCGTCGCGCATGGGCGCGGTGCAGCCCTCGAGGTAGCTCACATAGGAGTCGGCGTCGGCGATGATCAGGGTGCGCTCGAACTGGCCGGTCTTCTTCTCGTTGATCCGGAAATAGGTCGAGAGCTCCATCGGGCAGCGCACGCCCTTGGGGATATAGACGAAGGACCCATCGGTGAAGACGGCGCAATTGAGCGTCGCATAGTAGTTGTCGGACACCGGAACCACGGAGCCCAGATATTGCTGCACCAGCTCCGGGTGCTCCCGGATGGCCTCGGACATCGAGCAGAAGATGATGCCATGCTTGGCCAGTTCGGCGCGGAACGTGGTCACCACCGAGACGGAGTCGAACACGGCGTCGACCGCGACATTGCCGGAGAACGGGGTGCCCTGCGGCTCTCCGGCATTCTCCACGCCGGCCAGGATAGCCTGCTCCTTGAGCGGGATGCCCAGCTTCTCGTAGGTGCGCAGCAGTTCGGGATCGACTTCGTCGAGGCTCTTGGGCCCCTTGAACGCCTTGGGCGCTGCGTAATAGCTGATCGCCTGGAAGTCGATCTTGGGATAGTGGACCTTGGCCCAGTTGGGCTCGACCATGGTCTGCCAGCGGCGGAAGGCTTCCAGCCTCCAGTCCAGCAT
>CAMLOA010000176.1 GCA_946481445.1 uncultured Devosia sp.
CCCCATGCACCTGGCCATGGCGCTGGCGGCCAACAATCCCGGCTCCGCGCGGGCCAGCACCGACCTCGGTGAACAATTCATGATCCTCGCGCGGAACGATGCAAGTTCGCGCTTCTACGCGATGGGTGTACGCGAGTTCGAACGCGGATCCCGCCTGCCTAATTCGTCTCCGATGCCGGAACAGGGGCTGATTGCGTATTCCGCTGCCGCCGGCCAGGCGGCCAAACCGGAATGGTGGGACCGGATGGCTGAAAAGTTCCGCACCCGTGTCATCGGCCCGCAGGAGTTCTCCATCCTGACCGGCCTCTTGGAACTTCGTCGCGACGGCGTCTTGCTGGATGACCAGCGCTTTGCCGAGGTGTACCAGATCATGTGCGAGCGGGCGCTGATGCCGCCTTCGCAGTACATCGCGTTTGGCGAACATGCGCTCTATCATCTCCGGGACGAGGACCTGGCGTCCAAGCTGTTCATCCAAGGCATCGCCAGAAGCGGAAATGACCCCGAACTGATCGCGGCACTGGTGGATTCGCTGCATCGGGAGGGGCATGCCGCCCCTGCAGCCCGGCTGGTCGACTACGCGCGCGCGTTAGGCATCCTCGTCGAACTTCCCGGACAGGAGGTGCCCCCCGCACCGTCGCTGCCGGCTGGCGGGGGCAGTTTGTGATCCATGACCCGGGCCGGGTCCATGGGATCGAACCGGGGCCCACTCCGGCGGGAGGTGCGGCGTCGGGCCGAACGCTCAGGGTGCTGATGGCCAGCACCTCCTATCCGAAGGACAACGACGACTGGCGCGGGGTTTTCATCAGGAACATGACCTGGGCGCTTGCGCGGCGGAACGACCTTGAGCTCAGGACCTGGTCGCCTTCGGGCCCCCTGCCTGGCAACGTCGGGAACGCAGCCAGCGCCGGCGACAGCCGCTGGCTGGACGCACTCGCCCGTTCCGGAGGTATCGCCCACGCCATACGCGGCGGAAACCCCGTCGGGCTGTGGCGCGGCCTCCAACTGATGCTTCGGCTCCGGGCGATGTACCGGCGCGAGGGAGGCCTCGACCTGGTGCACGCGAACTGGCTGCAGTTGGCATTGCCCTTGCCGCGCAACGGACTACCCCTGCTCACGACCGTCCTGGGCACCGACTACAGGTTGCTGAAGGTGCCCGGCATGGTCGCAGCCCTTCGCAGCCGCATGGCGGGGCGGCGGGTCGCGATCTGCCCGAACGCGGAATGGATGGTTCCGGGCCTGGAGCAACTCTTCGGGGATGTGGCACGGGTACGCTGCGTGCCCCTGGGCATCCAGGACGAGTACTACTCGCTCCAGAGGAACCCGGTCCGACCCCATCGATGGCTTTGCGTGTCCAGGATCACCGCTTCAAAAATCGGCGATCTTTTCCGCTGGGGCGAGCCATGTTTCCGAGACGCGCCGCGTGAACTCCATCTGTTCGGCCCGATGCAGGAACAGGTGCAGCTGCCGGAGTGGGTCGTCTACCACGGGCCGGTCAGCCAGCGCGACCTGCTGGACACTTGGTTCCCCGGCGCCACCGGATTGATTTCCCTGAGCCGGCATTCCGAGGGTCGGCCGCAGGTGATGCTTGAAGCGATGGCCGCGGGATTGCCAATCGTTGCCAGCGACCTGGAGGCCCATTGCGAGCTCGTGGAGCCCCACCAGGCGGGGGTCATCTGCCGCAGCGAGGCTGCGCTGCCAATCGCGCTGTTGTCGATGGAATCCGAAACGGGCGGGGTAGCCGGGAGGAACGCCCGCTCGGCCGCAGCGAGGCTGTACGGGACCTGGGAAGACTGCGCGCGGCGCTACGCCGACCTTTACCGAGAGCTGGTGCAATGATGAAGCAGCAAATCCACGTCATCGGGGGAAAGGGATTCATCGGAGCGCAGCTGGCGGCGTCGCTCTCGGCTCAAGGCCACGACGTCACCATCGGCACGCGCCCGAACGAAACGACCGATGCGGAACGGATTGCAGACTTCCGGCGCCTGGCGCAGGCCAACGACTGGATCGTGCACGCTGCGTCGGAGTCGACCCCCGCCAGCTCCGCGAACCGACCCCTTTCGGAGGTGGATGGCAACCTCCGCACCCTGGCCTGCCTTGTCGAAGCCCTGCAGTCCAGGCCGGAGGCCCGCCTTCTCTACCTGTCTTCGGCGGGCACCACCTATGCCGACGCCCTTTCCGGCCACCCGGAGGAGGGCGACCGGCTTTGGCCGCGCAGCTTCCATGGCGCCGCCAAAGTGGCCGCAGAGCAGTTCCTTCAGGTGCTGGCCAGTCCCGGGAACTGCCAGGTGACGGTTGTCCGCCCGTCGAATGTCTATGGACCAGGGCAATCGCCGCGACCTGGATTCGGGCTGATCAGCACAGCATTCGCGCGCTGCCTCGACGGACTGCCGCTCCCGGTTTTCGGCGACGGGTCCAGCACCCGCGACTACCTGTTCATCCACGACGCTACCGATCTGCTGCGCCGCGTGATCGAATCCCCTTACCGCGGCGGATTCGACGTCTTCAACGCGGCAAATGGCAGGGGCCACCGCCTGAGCGAAATCCTCGACCTCGCCGAACGCATCAGCGGGCGCCCGCTTCTGCGTGAGTTCAAACCGGCCCGCCTGGTGGACGCGAACTGCATAGTCCCGGATCCCGGAAAGGCTTTTCGCACCTTCGGCTGGCAGGCACGGACGTCGCTCGAAGAGGGAATGACCGCCACCTGGCGCTGGATGCAATCCATCAGCGCCTGATTGCCAGCCTCTATACTGCCCTCGATTCCGTTCCGGTTCGCCACCCGCACCTCAACGCCACCAAAAGCAGGTCATGTCCCTTACCCCGACTGCCAACAATGTCGCTTGCCCTGCCTGCGTCGCCGGCACGCGCGCGCTGCGCCGGCATCTCGCCCCGCACAACGGTGTCCTGTATACGCTGCACCACTGCGGGAACTGCTCGCTCGAATTCTGGTCGCCGCTGGAGGTCGACGCGTCGATCTATCAAGACGACGGTTTTTCCGCGTATGCCGACTATCACGCCGGCCGCCGGCCATTTCCGCGCTGGGCCAAGCCCTTGCTTGAGGTGCTCGGGGATCCGCCCAAGCGAGCCCTGGATATCGGCTGCGGGGACGGCGCGGTCATGTCACGACTTCAGGCACTGGGCACCACGGTCCGGGGCATCGACCTGGATGCGCAGAGCGTTCAGGTCGCCGAAAGCCGCTGCGGAGCCGGCACCTGCACTGTTTCTACGCTCGACGAGTTCATCCGCTCGCGGTCCGCGGACGCCCCCGGTTTCGACCTGGTCACTTTCTTCGAGGTCCTCGAGCACCAGGTCGACCCGAGAGGATTCCTGGCGCAGGTGGCGCAGCTGGCGGCGCCCGGCGCGGTGGTGGCGGGAAGCGTTCCAGACCGGGACCGGTTCCTCGCCGCCAGCGACCGCAGGCTGGACAGCGGTGACCTGCCGCCTCACCACTTCCTCTGGCTTTCGTCCAATGCGCTCCATTCGCTGCTCGAGCAAGCGGGCTTCAAGGCCATAACCGTCCGGAAGACGGGGTCGATCGGTCTCTCGGAGACTTTCCGGAAGATGCGGGCATTGCTGGCGCGCCGCCTGGCTGCAATCGGTGCGCCGGCCGCCCTGGCCGGTGCAGTGGCCTTCGGGGCTTCGCCCCTGCCTGCCATGGTGGTCTGGATCGGGCGACGCATCAGGCCGTCACACCTCTTCTTCCATTGCCGCGCATGAGCGGGGTGCGGCAAACGAGTTCATGCCCGTTGGGGCGACCCGCGTGAGGTCCGCACTCGCCTGGAGCCGGCGCGCCTGGATTCCCCTATTCCTGTTGGCGTGTGCATGGTTTCTGGTCGCCCACGCCGACACGCTGATGCAAGGGGGCGGCTTGCCGCGCCTCGTCTACCCCCTACTGCTCGTTCCGGCCATCCTGGCCCAGGCAGGCGTCTGGCTCTGGCTGGTTGCCGGCTGGCGACAGCTTGTCCGGGTCCGACTAGGTCGAGAATCGCTCCTGGGATCCGCACTGGTGCAGTTCGCCCTTTTTTCGTTCGGCAAGTACCTGCCCGGTAAAGTCTGGGGCGCTGCTGCCCGCGCCGTCGACATGCGCCGCGACGGGGTCGAGACTGCGGAGAGCGTAGACTTGACGATCTTCGAACAGTACCTCGTGCTGCACTCGGCGCTGATCCTGTGCTGCCTGCTGGTGCCCCTAGTCATCCCGGGGTACTGGGCTTGGCTGCTGGCGTTGGCGGCCGTCGCGACGGCGCCCCTCGGGGCTGGAGTGGTCGATCTCGTGCTTCCGCGGCTGCTCAGTTTGCTCAACAAGGCCGACGTCCCGCGGCGGCACACCGTTGGCCCAGCCGTGGTGTTGGGCCTGCTGGGCCGCTACGCCATGGCTTGGGCGCTGCATGGCATTGTCCTGGTGATGCTGTTCGCGGCCCTGTCCGAAGGCCTTGCCGGACTGGACCCAAGGACGATCAGCCTGCTTGTCCTCGGCAACACGATCGGCATGGTCGCCGGTTTCGCGGCGGTGTTCGCTCCCGCGGGGCTGGGCGTGCGCGAAGCGGCCATGGCGGCGGTCCTCGCGACCGGTATGTCGGTCCCCGAGGCAATCTCCCTCAGCGTCGCCATGCGGCTCTGGACCGTCGCCACCGATATCGGCTTCGGAGGACTGGCCCTGCTCGCCCGGCGCCAGAGCTGACCGCTCGGGGGAACGGAGGCTCTCAGTCCTTGCCCAGCACCAGATCGTATCCCGTGGCCATTCCGGGCCAGTCCGGGATGATCAGACTGGCCAGGTAGGCCAAGGAATTGATCACGAACACCAGCACTGCCGCCAAGGGCAGGTACAACACGGCTGCTGCCCGCCCCATCCGCGCTATCGGGCCGGTCAGCGCAAGGCAGGCCAGTAGCCCGGCGGCCCGGACGGCGTGGGTTCTCTTGTGCAGGCGCTGGATCGAGAACCCGGCGTCGCGCGCACGCCGGCGCCAGCCATTTTCAGTCCATCGGGTGAAATCGTGCGGCGCATCGTGGATCGGATAGAGGAACGGCATGGAAAAATACGCTCTGCCCCCAGCGCGCAGGACCCTGTTCACCTCGCGCAGCACCTGCTCGGGCTGCGGCAAATGCTCGATCACCTCAAGGCAGACGACCACGTCGAAGCTGCCGTCGGCGAAGGGCAGTCTGGCGGCGTCGCCGAACACCGAAGGTCGGGCGCCGTAAAGGGCTTTCCCCGTCGCCGGATAATCGAGGGAAACATAATGGGCGCCAGCCGAAAGACCGGGCCTGATCCACTCGTCAGCGGAGCCGACATCCAGCACCGAACCGGATTCGCCGCCGACACCCTCAGG
>CAMLOA010000177.1 GCA_946481445.1 uncultured Devosia sp.
GATCTTCACCTTCATGCTGGGCACCTTCCCGGCGGGCCTGGTGATCTACTGGGCGTGGAACAACACGCTCTCGATCGCCCAGCAGTGGTTCATCATGAAGCGGCACGGCGCCGAGGTGAACCTGTTCGGCAATATCCTGGACAGCTTCAAGCGCAAGCCAAAGCCGGTGGAAACCACCAAGTCCTGATCCGTATCGAGGGCGCCGCTGGCGCCCTCTTCGTTTGCCGCCCGCTGGGAGACTGAGCCGATGCAGCCCGATATGATCGACTACGCGCCCGACATGATCGAACGCGGCCGGCTGATGTTCGCCCGGCCGTTCCTGTTCGTGAAAGGCTGTGTCCGCATCGCCGACCTGCCGCCGATGGACAGGGTGGAAATCGCCTTTGCCGGCCGGTCCAATGTCGGCAAGTCGAGCCTGATCAATGCGCTCTGCGGCACATCGAGCCTGGCCCGCACCTCCAACACGCCGGGGCGTACGCAGGAACTCAACGTCTTCGAGAGCCAGAGCGAGCCCCTGCGCATCGTCGACATGCCTGGCTACGGCTATGCCAAGGCGCCCGAAGACAAGGTGCGGCAATGGACCAAGCTGATCCACCAGTACCTCACCGGCCGGGCCACGTTGCGGCGGGTCTACGTCCTGGTCGACGGCCGCCACGGGCCCAAGGACAATGACCTCACCGTCATGAACGAGCTCGACAAGTCCGCCGTCAGCTACCAGGTGGTGCTCACCAAGGCGGACAAGCCGGGCAAGGCCGAGCTCGACAAGGTCATCGCGGCTACCCGCGCCGCCATTGCCAAGCGGCCGGCCGCCCACCCCCATGTCATCCTCACCTCGTCGCAGAAGGATGTCGGCCTGCGCGAGCTGCGCACCGAGATCGCCATGCTGCTCGAATCCTGAGGGGACCGGGGCGCGGCCTATCGCGTCGTGCAGGCGACCCAGCGGGCAAGGATGGCCTTGAGGGGTTCGGACTTGGCAGCCAGGTCAGCAGCATCGCGGATGGTCACCACGCCCCGGTCGGGCGCAGCCCAGCTGATCAGCTTGTCGGGATCCTCGAAGCGGAACAGATCGTCCACGCCGGCCTTGGCCCCGCGATGGAGGATCAATTGCAGTCTCTCGCCCGGGTGGAGCCGCATGGTGACGCGGTCATCCTCGCCCGGGCCGAAGCTGGGGGCATTCCATTTGATGCGCTCGGTCAGGCCCGGCACGGCCTCGTGGATCAGCTGGCGCAGCGCGGCGATCTCTGGCTTGAGCTTGTGCTCGAGCGCGGCAAGATAGTCGTCCACCACCGATGCTTCCGCCCTGGACTGTGCCGCCGCCGCCATTTCAGCGCCCCTTGAAGAACTGCGCGATGTATCCGGCTACCATATCGCTGTCGGACGGCTTTTCCACCGAGGCGATGGCTGTCTCCACCACTTCGTCGGGCGCCTTGCCGCGCCGGAGTTCGGCCAGTGCCAGGGTGTAGTCGTCGAGGAATTCCGGATGCGGCTGGAAGCTGAGTGCCGCGCCATTGCGATAGGCCAGGCCGGCATTGGGAGTGAAATCCGACGCCAGGATCACCTCGGCCTCGGCGGGGGGCACCAGCACCTGGTCCTGGTGCGAACAGGCGACGGCCAGCACAGGAGGCGCCGCCTGCATGAAGCCGGGGCGTCCCACGACGCCGTAATCATGCCGGCCCAGGCCCCAGCCCTTCTCGGACTTGCGCACATCCCCGCCCAGGGCGTCCGCCATGATCTGATGACCGAAACACACGCCCAGCATCGGCGTGGATGCGCCATAGGCGGACCGGATGAACGCCCGCAGCGGGTTCATCCAGGCCAGGTCATCATAGACCCCGGCAGCCGAGCCGGTGATGACGATACCGTCCAGCGCGGCCGCATCGGGAAATGGCTCGCCTTCGGCCACGTTGACGGTCTCATAGGAGAATCCATGTCCCGTGCCATCGAACATGCGCTCGAACATCTTGCGGTAGGGTCCGAACTGCCCGCGCAGGGGCAGGGGCACTTCGCCGGTCTGGACAATGGTGAGTTTCATGTCCGGTGGCATAGCGGAAATCGAGGCCCCGCTGCAACATCACCGAATGGGTGCCGAAGGGCGAAACCCCGGCACCCGATTGGGCGAGCCGCTAGGCCGCCACGAACTTCAGAGATACGCCATTGATGCAGTAGCGCAGGCCGGTGGGCTGCGGTCCGTCATTGAACACGTGCCCCTGGTGGCCCCCGCAATTGGAGCAATGCACCTCGATGCGCTGCATGAAGAGGGAGTTGTCGACGGACTCCCCGATGGCGCCCTCGATGCAGGTGTAGAAGCTCGGCCAGCCCGTGCCGCTGTCGTATTTCGTGGCCGAGTCAAACAGCGCCTGGTCGCATCCGGCGCAATGGAAGATGCCGGCGCGCTTCTCGTCGTTGAGCGGGGAGGTGAATGGGCGTTCGGTCGCTTCGTGCCGCAGCACCTGATAGGCCAGGGGGTCGAGGCGGGCCTGCCATTCAGCGTCGGTCAGCTTGAACGGGAAATCGCCTTCAGCGGCCAGGGCCGTATCCGTGGGGCGTATCCAGGCGATGGCTGCCGCCAGGGCAACGGCCGAGCCGGCAAGAAGCGCATTGCGACGATCGATGATCATGTGTCTTCCCCTGTGATTTGCCCCGCGCCTGGTCTCGCGGGAGGGGTGCGCGAACCGGTGACGCGGGGCCGAATTGACGGTCATTGTAAGGTCCTGGGCAAGGCAATGACACGTCAAGTGTTGGTGAGGACCCGCGGAGCTCGGTGCGGGTCCTCTCAGGGCACTATTCGCTCTAGCGCCCCGTCTGGTTACATGGCCGGCAGCAGCACGGCGTCGATGACGTGGATCACGCCGTTGGACTGGTCGACATCGGCGATGGTCACGGTGGCCATGCCGCCATTGGCGTCGGTGATCTTGACCATGTCGCCGTCGAGGCTGAAGGTCAGCTCGCCGCCCTGGACGGTGGCCGCCTTGTACTCGCCGCCATTGTCCTGGATCAGCTTGACCAGATCGGCCGAGTGAATGTCACCGGCAATGACGTGATAGGTCAGGACGGCGGTCAGCTGGTCCTTGGCTTCGGGCGCCAGCAGGCCTTCAACCGTGCCGGCCGGCAGGGCGTCAAACGCGGCATTGACCGGAGCGAACACGGTGAACGGGCCGGGGCTCGACAGGGTCTCGACCAGGCCAGCCGCCTGAACCGCAGCCACCAGCGTGGTGTGGTCGGCAGAGTTCACGGCATTCTCAACGATATTGTTGGTGGCAGGCATGGCCGCGCCACCCACCATCGGGTTTTCCTGGGCGATGACGGCGGAGCCGGCAACAGCCGAGACCGAGAGCATGGCAGCCAGCGAAAGAGCGCGAAGAGAGAGTTTCATGTGTTTGTTCCTTCCTCAGTGTTTCGTTCCCCTTGATTGGCTGGGGACGTGGGAAGGTACGCGGCACTCCCGCCGATAGTTTCAGGGCAGTTTCACACCGGACAAGAAAAATTCCGCGCCATTTTCATCAATAATATCAATAGAATAGAGATGTGTCTGCGCGCCTGTCGCGGCCGCGTTCAAAACTTGTTTTTGTAGTGATCCGACCTTTGGGGTCTTGCGTACGACACTGCCTCAGATGGGCGTGACGGCACCCTTGGCGACGACCGGGCCGTGCGGATTGCCGTCGGGCGACCCGCCCTTTTCTTCCAGCGTGATGGCCAGCACCGACCCTTCGCCCCAGCCCGCCATGACCTCAGGCGAGATGGGGACGGCGTGGCGCTCGCCCACGGGGACCACGCCCATGGAAATGGGGTTATTGCCGCCCTGTATGGCCCAAAGCTCGAAGTCCTTGTCCGGCACCGCGCTGCCCGACAGCGCCGTCAGCCGCACGGTGCCGCTGCCGTCATAGAGCGCGAGGAAGCGGACATCGCTGCCCTCTTCCTCGAGTGCAGCAACGAGCTGGGTAGTGAGTGTCGATACGTCCGGCGTGGGTTGCATCAGGTTGAAGCCGATGGCAGCCACGGCGACGGCCATGGCGCCTGCGGCAAGGCCGCGCCAGACCAGCAGCGATTCCCACCAGCCTGAACTGCGCGGCTTGACCAGCTCGCCAAAGGCGCGGGCCTCGATGGCCCGATAGATGTGGGGCGGGACCGGCGTCTCCTCGAATTCGGCGTTGAGTGCGGCAAAGCGCGACTGCCAGAAGTCGCGCTCGGCGCGCAGGCCGGCATCGGCCTCGATCATCTGGCCGACACGGTGGTGTGTCGCCTGGTCGAGCAGGCCCAGCACATATTCGGCCACAAGGGCCCTGCGCGTCTCGTCTCCACCAATGTCGTCCGGCGCACTCATGCAGTCAGGCACTCTCTCAGTTTGATGAGGCTCCGGCGCAGCCAGGTCCGCATCGTGTTCAACGGCACCGCATGGCGGGAAGCCAGTTCCTCGTAGCTGTAGCCATCGAGATAGGCCCCCCGCACTGCCTCGGCCCGGTCGGGTTCGAGCGTGCCCAGGCAATGCTCGATGCGGCCCCGTTCCTCGCTGTCCGCAGCCGCCCGTTCGGGGGTGGGGCCAGCATCGGCGATGTCGAAGGCCGCCTCGATATCCTCCGAGACTGGACGACGCGCCCTCAGGATGTCCAGTGAATGGTTCCGCGCCACCGCCACCAGCCAGCTGATCGGACTGGTCGTGCCCTGCACATAGCGGTCGGCGCGATGCCATATCTTCACATAGACTTCCTGGATTGCGTCCTCCGCCTCCGATCGGTCTTTCAAGATACGCAGGGTAACGCCGAAGAGTTTCGCGCTGGTCCGCTCGTAGAGGACGCGGAAGGCCGCCCGATCCCGCAGCGCGCAGCGTGCAATGAGATCGGCAATATCCTGGCTCGGGGTCTGCATGGACATGACCGTAGCGCGCCTCCCGCCGCGTGCCTATCCCCCGCCCTTGCCCGGTGCGACGTATCGGCTCTACGCACAACGCGGCCGGATGGCTCTTGGATCAGTCGGCCCGTGCAGAGAACCGTCTTTTCCTTTGCGCATTCATGCTCTAGACCGTTGCCGTCTTTTTACCGCCGCATTGGCCTTCGATTGGGTCCGCCATGACACAGGATACGCCTAACACCGACCGGTTCAGCCATGATGCCGGCATCCTCGCGCAGGCCCTGCCGTATATGCAGCGCTACGAAGGCAAGACCGTCGTGGTCAAATATGGCGGCCACGCCATGGGCGATCTCAAGCTCGGCCAGGCCTTCGCCCGCGATATCGCCCTGCTCAAGCAGTCCAAGGTCAACCCCATCGTGGTGCATGGCGGCGGGCCGCAGATCGCCTCCATGCTCAAGAATCTGGGTATCGAAT
>CAMLOA010000178.1 GCA_946481445.1 uncultured Devosia sp.
CCTTATGTCGATCCGTGCGTCCCGCACCGCTGGCGACTCAAAGGTCATTGGCAATCCTTCCAATATGGCCGGATTTATCGCCCTGGCGTGGTAAGCAATCCGTTAACCGACTTGCAGATCGCAATATTTGAGGCTCGGCTGGAAGGGATTTGTTAACCACGGGCGTTGATGCTGGCCGCATCGTCAAACGCGCGGGATTCGTATGCGCTGGTTGCCCCTGCTCACCGTGATGCTGACGCTGTCCCTGACGGCGTGCGCCTCGACTCGCCCGGCGACCTACCTGGTCGAAACCAAGGGGCCCTACCAGCTCGACACTGGCGATGCGGTGCGGGTCACGGTCTATGGCGACGACCAACTCACCGACACCTACCGGATCGACGATAGCGGGGCCATCGCCTTCCCGCTGGTCGGACCGGTTCGGGTCCGGGGCCTGACCACAGCCATGGCCTCGGCCAGCCTCGCCGGCGCATTGGCCAATGGCTATATGCGCAACCCCAATGTCGCGGTCGAAGTGGCGGAATACCGGCCCTTCTTCATCCAGGGCGAGATCACCAATGCCGGCCAGTTCCCCTATGTCTATGGCATGACCGCCCGGGCGGCGATCAGCACGGCTGGGGGCTTCACCGACACGGCAGATCGCAACCGTGTCGTCGTCTATCGGCGCCAGGGCAACGAGATGGTCAAGGGCACCGTCAACCTCGATTTCCCCATCTATCCGGGTGACACGATCGTCGTGCTGGAGCGCTGGTTCTAGGAGCTGGCCATGGCCGACACAAAGCTGCGCATCCTGCAGGTCATGCGCGCCCCGGTCGGTGGCCTGTTCCGCCATGTCGCCGATCTCACCAGGGCGCTTCACGCCATGGGGCACGAAGTGGGCCTGGTGGTCGACAGCATCGCCAACGACGCGCAGACCGAAGGCAAGCTTACCGAACTCTCCAGATTCGCCACGCTCGGCGTCCACCGCTTTCCCATGCCGCGCCTGCTTGGCAAGGGCGACCTGTCCACGCCCTTCGCCGTACGGCGCCTCGCCCGCGACCTGCAGATCGACGTGCTTCACGGCCACGGTGCCAAGGGCGGATTCTATGCCCGGCTGGCGCGGCTCGGGGGCGGCAGGGCGGTCGCCCTCTATACGCCCCATGGTGGCGTGCTGCATTTCTCGAAATCGTCCCCATCCGGGCGCGCATTCCACGCGCTCGAACGCTGGCTGATGCGGCAGACGGCAACGATCATCTTCGAAAGCGCCTATGCCGCAACCACTTATGCGGCGCTGATCGGCGAGCCGACCTGCCCTGCCGAGGTGGTTCACAACGGCCTGGCGCCTGACGAATTCATCCCCGTCGCACCGGATGCCGACGCGGCCGACTTCGTGTTCGTTGGCGAATTGCGCGACCTCAAGGGCATCCACGTCCTGGTCGAGGCACTGGCCGGCCTGGTCCGGACGGACGGGAGCCCGGCGACACTCGTCATGGCCGGCGATGGCCCGCACCGGGCAGCCCTTGAGGCGCAGATCGCACAGCTGGGTATCGGTCAGCGGGTCACGTTGCTGGGGGCACAGCCCGCCCGCCCCACCTTTGCCCGGGGGCGCGTGGCCGTGATTCCGTCGCTTGCCGAGTCCCTGCCCTATATCGTGCTCGAATGCACCGCGGCAGGTCTGCCGGTGATCACCACCAATGTGGGCGGAATCCCCGAGATTTTCCCGACCACGCGGGGCAGCCTGGTCCCGCCCAACGACGCCGGCGCGCTGCGGGCTGCGATGCAGCGCGCGCTCGATGAACCCGGAACGCTTGCGAAAGAGCAGGCCGAACGCCAGCGCATCGTCGCCGAAGGGTTTTCCGTCGCCGCCATGAGCGGCAGGATCGAAGCGCTCTATCGCGCCGCATTGGCAAAAGCTTAGCGCTGCAACTTCACCGAGTATAAACCCCTTGGGCCGACAATGGCGCACGAGTTTCATACTGGTGGCGTCCCATGTATCGCGTTGATCCCAAGCAGGCCGTGCTCGAGCACGTCACCAAGCAGTCGGCAGCCGGCGAATCCGACCGGGTGCTCTCCCCTCCGGCCGAGGCGATCATCGCCGCTCCTGTAGAGCGATCCTTTTCCGGTGCTGTGGTGGTCGGCGTCGCCCAGGTCATCGAGGCAGCGCTCCTGGCGCTGTTGGGCTATGGCATCTACGCCTTCTATGTCGATCTTGGGCAGCCCGCCTTCTACATCCCGGTGATCCTGGCGGCCTGTCTGTTGGCCAACGTCCTGTTCAACGCTGGCAGGACTCACCGCATCACGGCCTACCGTACCCTGTTCAGCCAGATCGGGCGCGTGCTGGTCGGCTGGATCCTGGTCATGACGGTCCTGGCCGTCGGCATCTTCTTCTTCAAGGCGGGGGACCTGTTCTCGCGCGTGTGGCTTGCCAGCTGGTTTGGCGGGGGCGCCGTGTTGCTCGTGGCTTATCGGCTGGTGCTGCGCACGCTGGTGACGCGCTGGACCGAGCAGGGCCGGTTGCGGCGGCGTACGGTGATCGTGGGCGGCGGCAAGGATGCCGAAGCGCTGATCGACCAGATCCGCCGCAGCGCGAGCAACGACATTTCCCTGCTCGGGCTGTTCGACGATCGCATCGACGACCGCTCCCCCGATACCGTGTCGGGCTACCCCAAGCTGGGCAAGGTGGCCGACCTCATCGAGTTCGCCCGCCGTACCCCTGTCGATCTGGTCATCGTCTCCATGCCGCTATCGGCCGAAAAGCGCGTGCTCGACATGCTGACCCAGCTCTGGGTGCTGCCGGTCGACATTCGCCTGTCGGCCCATATGAGCAAGCTCAAGTTCACCAACAAGGCCTATTCCTATGTTGGCGACATTGCCGTGTTCGATATGGCCGACCGGCCCATTTCGGACTGGAACCTGGTGTTCAAGTGGGTCTTCGACAAGGTCGTGGCCGTGACCGCCCTGGTGCTGCTGTCCCCGGTCATGATCGCAACTGCGATTGCCATAAAGCTCGAGAGCAAGGGACCGGTGTTCTTCAGGCAGAACCGGCATGGCTTCAACAACGAGCTGATCAAGATTTACAAGTTCCGGTCGATGCGTACCGACATGGCCGATGCTACTGCGGCCAAGCTGGTGACCAAGGACGACCCGCGCGTCACACGGGTCGGCAAGTTCATCCGCAAGACGTCCATCGACGAGTTGCCGCAGCTGTTCAACGTGCTCAAGGGCGAGCTTTCCATTGTCGGACCGCGCCCGCACGCTCTGCAGGCCAAGGCCGACAACAAGCTCTACTACGAGGCCGTGGAAGGGTATTTCGCCCGCCACCGCGTCAAGCCGGGGATGACCGGGTGGGCGCAGATCAACGGCTGGCGCGGCGAAACCGACACGATCGACAAGATCATGCAGCGCGTGAACCATGACCTGTACTACATCGAGCACTGGTCCATCCTGCTAGACCTCTACATCGTCGTGATGACCCCGGTCTCCTTGGTCTCCAAGAACGAGAACGCCTATTGAGCGCAGCCGGCACCCTCGATGGTCGTGACGGCATAGGGGCCGGGTCTGACGGACTCGGCCTTGCCTTTGTTCGCCATCGCGCGGCCCGTCTGCTCGACGTAACCGTCGCGCTGTGGATCTTCACCGGCGCCCTGGTGCTGTTCGAGCCCTCGCCTTACGAGCTGACCTTCCTGGCGGTGCTCCCGCTGGCCTTCATCGCCGGAATGGGCCTCTACCGGTCCACCTATGGCCTGCTGGCGATCATGGTCGGGTTCACCCCCTTTGCGCTGATCGCCTGCTTCCAGGTCAAGTTCACGCCGGTGAGCGATGCGCTGATCTTTTCGATCGTCACCATCTTCCTGATGCTGACAGCCTATTTCGCGGCCAACTATGTGGCGGAGTCGACCGAAAAGAGGATGCGCCTGATCATGCGCGCCTACACGGCCGCTGCCGTCATGTCTGCGGTCATCGGGGCCCTGGCCTATCTCGGCATTCTGCCGGGGGCGGAGATTTTCACCCGCTACGGCCGCGCCAAGGCCGCCTTCAACGACCCCAATGTCTATGGTCCCTTCCTCGTCCTGCCCGCCATGTTCGCGCTGCAGCGCGTGCTGCTGGGCCGCGGCAAGACGGCGCTCATCGCCAGCCTCATCTACATCGTGCTCTTCGTGGGCGTGTTCGTCAGCTTTTCGCGCGCCGCCTGGGGGCACTTCGCGCTGTCATCGATGATCGTGCTGGTCCTGTGCTTCTGGCTGGAGGCAGCGGCGCGCGACAAGGTGCGGATCATGATCATGGCCCTGGTGGGTGGCGCCATGCTGATGGTGGCACTGGCGGGCCTGCTAAGCGTACCCGCCGTGGCCGACCTGTTCGAAACGCGCACGCAGAGCCAGAATTACGACAGTGGTGAAACCGGCCGCTTCGGCCGCCAGGGCTATGCGTTCGAGCTGGCCCTCGACAATCCGCTCGGGATCGGTCCGCACGAGTTCCGCAACCTGCGCATCATCGAGGAACCGCACAATGTCTATGTGTCGGTCCTGCACGTCTATGGCTGGGGCGGGGGCGCGATGTATTACCTGCTGGTCATCCTGACGCTGTGGCGCGGTTTCGCCGCCCTGGCCCGCCCCTCCCCCTACCGGCTGATCATGATCCCGCTCATGGCGACCTTCACCATGCTCGTGGGAGAATCGGTCATCATCGACAGCGACCACTGGCGGCACTACTACCTCATCGCTGGTCTGATCTGGGGCGTGTCGACCGCCATCGGCAATGCAGGCCCGGCGCGCGGCCGGGTCCTCATCTAGCTAGACCGGGTAGAGCATTCCGCGAAGGTAGCGCTCGGCGAGCTCGGCCGTGCCGTCGGCAAAGCCGGGCATGTGCGTCTGCGCCAGCCGCGTTTCGGCATGGGAGCCGATCCAGGCCAGCAGTGCCATGCGCCGCAGCATGACCATGGCGTCGAGCACGGCCAGGTCTTCCGCCGTGAGGCCCCGGACAGCGGTGTAGCCCTCGATCCAGGCGGCCTTGAGAGCCGGAATGGCCGGGTTGGTCTCGTGGAAGGAGATGGCGGCGGCGAAGTCGTAGGCAAACCAGCAGAACCCGCAATCGTCGAAATCGATGAGGGTCACGTTCTTGCCGTCGACCAGCAGGTTGCCCAGCCGCATGTCGGCATGGATGAGCCCGAAGCGGTCGGGCGCGGTGCCATACTCGGCCAGGCGCAGCCACAGCGCCGAATCGAGGCGGTCGAGGATGGCGCGGTTGGCCTTGCTCATGCCCGGGGCGAGACGCCAGTCGCCCCACAGGCCGTCGGCATCGA
>CAMLOA010000179.1 GCA_946481445.1 uncultured Devosia sp.
AGTTCGGCATCCCTGTCGGCATCATGGAAGGCGTGGCCGAGCCGCTCGGGGAAATGGTCAAGCGCGCCTATACGTTCGAAGCAGGCCGCCGGCTGACAGCCTCGATGGTGGACGAGGGGCAGCGCCCCGCGGTGATTGCAGGCCTGCTCAAATACACAACGACCGAAGCCATGCGCGACAGCATGGACGATGCCTTCGACATCCATGGTGGCCGCGCCATCCAGGACGGGCCGGGCAATTACCTGTTCGGCGCCTATATGAGCATGCCGGTGGCCATCACGGTCGAGGGCGCCAATATCCTCACGCGCACGCTGATGACGTTTGCGCAGGGCGTGCTGCGGGCGCACCCCTATCTGCTCAGGGAAGTGCAGGCTGCACAGAACAAGGATCGCGCCCAGGGGCTCGACCAGTTCGACGCGGCCTTTGGCGGCCATACCAAGTTCATGCTGCGCAATATCGTTGCCAGCTTCCTGCACGGGGTGAGCAACGGCGCCTTCGCCAGCACGCCCAACCAGGGGCCCATGGCCGGCTGGTATCGCAAGCTGCACCGCTATTCCCAGGCCTTCGCGCTGACCGCCGACTGGACCACGGTGTTCCTGGGCGGCGCCCTCAAGCGCAAGCAGAAGATTTCCGGCCGCATGGCCGACATCCTTTCCGACCTCTACCTCATGTCCGCCACGCTGCGCCGCTTCGAGGACGAGGGCCGGATCGAGGAAGACCGCGAACTGGTGGATGCCATCATGGCCGACCGTATCGCCAGCATGGAAAAGACCTTTGGCGAAGTCTTCGCCAACTTCCCCAACCCGGTCTTCGCCTGGGCCATGCGCATCCTGTGCTTCCCGCTCGGGCGTCATGCCCAGCCGGCCAGCGACCGGGTGAACTACCGCTTTGTGCGGGCGGTGCTGCGGCCGGGCGCCTTCCGCGACCGGCTGACCGTGGGTGCCTATGTGAGCATGGACCCCGAAGACGTGACCGGCGTGCTGGAAGACGCCTTTGCCAAGGTGACCGAGGCCGAGGATATCGAGGCAAAGTTCGTCAAGGCGGCCCGCAAGGGCGTGATCGAACGCCGCCTGGACCGCGATGCCATCGCCGATGCCGTGGCAGCCGGCGTGCTCAACGACAACGAGGCCGGCATCATGCGGGCGGCCGACGAAGCAACCAACCGGGTCGTGCAGGTGGACGATTTCGCCCGCGACGAGCTGGCGGCGCCGGCCAAGCACCGGGTGGCGGCAGAGTAGCTGTTTTTTGCCCACCGGGTCATTCCCGCGAAAGCGGGAACCCCTGTTGGCTGTGTGAGGGAGAACGGAGGTTCCCGCTTTCGCGGGAATGACCCGGTGGGGGTAGACAGGTCCCAAGCAGGCCCACCCTAAGAGGAGCAAAAATGATCCAGCCGCAGATGCCCGAGACCAAGCACTGGAGTTTCCACCGGGACGTGGAAAACCTGGGCTGGCTCACCATCAATTCGCCTGGCGCGCCGGTGAACACACTGAGCCGCGAGGCCATCATGGAGCTCGAGCAGTTGGTGGGGCGGTTCGAGGAACTGGCCCAGACCGGTGAACTGGCGGGCGTGATCCTGCTCTCGGGCAAGGACAGCGGCTTCATCGCCGGTGCCGATGTCAGCGAATTCGACGCCATGAGCGACTTTTCGGTGCTGCCGGAGGCGCTCAAGCGCACCCATGCGCTGTTCGCCCGCATCGAAGGGCTCAAGATTCCGGTGGTAGCGGGCATTCACGGCTTCTGCCTGGGCGGCGGACTGGAATTGGCGCTGGCCTGCCACTACCGGATCGCGGTCAATGACGACAAGACGCGCATCGGCTTCCCGGAAGTGAACCTGGGCATCTTCCCCGGCTTTGGCGGCACGGGCCGATCGATCCGGCAGGCCGGCCCGGTCGACGCCATGCAGATCATGCTGACCGGGCGCATGCTCAAGGCCGGTGCAGCCCGGGGGCTGAACCTCGTCGACAAGCTGGTGCGCCACCGCGACATGCTGCGCTGGGAAGCGCGCAAGGCAGTCCTGACCAAGAAGCGGTCCAGCGAAGCCGGCTTGGCCAAGAAGGCCATGGCGATGGGGCCGCTGCGCGGCTACGTCGCCAACAAGATGCGCGCCGAGGCCGGCAAGAAGGCCCGGCCCGAGCACTATCCGGCGCCATACGCGCTGATCGACCTGTTCGAGAAGCATGGCGACGACTGGAAGGCCATGATCCGCGGCGAGATCGATGCCTTCGTTCCGCTGATGGGGAGCGATACGGCGACCAATCTGCGCCGGGTGTTCTTTGCCTCCGAAGCGCTCAAGAAGCAGGGCATCAAGGGCGCCAGGTTTGCGCGGGTGCATGTGATCGGTGCGGGCGTGATGGGGGGCGACATTGCTGCCTGGTGCGCGCTGCGTGGCATGAGTGTGACCCTGCAGGACCTCGACATGGAGCGGATCCAGCCGGCGCTGGACCGCGGCAAGAAGCTGTTCAAGAAGCGGCTGAGAAAGAAGCACGAGGTCGACGCCGCCGTGATGCGGCTCGAAGCCGACCCCACCGGCAAGGGCGTGGCGCGGGCCGATGTCATCATCGAGGCGGTGGTGGAAAAGCTCGAGGTCAAGCAGGCCATCTTCTCGGGCATAGAGGGCAAGATGAAGCCGGGCGCCATCATGGCGACCAATACTTCCTCGATCGAGCTTGAGCGCATTGCCGAGGCCCTCAAGGATCCGGCGCGGCTGATCGGCTTGCACTTCTTCAACCCGGTGGCGCAGCTGCCGCTGGTCGAAGTGATCCGTTCGACCTTCAATACCGATGCCGAAATCGGCAAGGGCGCGGCCTTCGCGCTGGCCATCGGCAAATCGCCGGTCGTGGTCAAGTCGGCTCCGGGCTTCCTCGTCAACCGCGTGCTGATGCCCTACATGCTGGGCGCGGTGCAGCGCGTGGAGGCCGGCGAGAGCAAGGAACTGCTCGATGCGGCCGCGGTTGCCTTCGGCATGCCGATGGGCCCGATCGAGCTGATGGATACGGTGGGCCTGGATGTGGGCAAGTCGGTGGCGACCGAACTGGGCCACCAGGTTCCGGCCGAGAGCAAGTTCGCCACCCTGGTGAAAGAGGGCAAGCTGGGACGCAAGACCGGTGAGGGCTTCTACAAGTGGGTCGATGGCAAGGCGCAGAAGGGCGAGGTGCCCCCGCATGCCGACCTGGCCGGCCTGGGCCGCGAACTGGTGCGGCCGCTGGTGGACATGACGGAAGTGGTGGTGGCCGAGGGCGTCGTCGCCAATGATGGCCTGGCCGATATTGGTGTGATCATGGGGACGGGCTTTGCGCCGTTCCTGGGCGGGCCGCTCAAGGCGCGCAAGGACGGGAAGGCGTAACATGGCTGAACTTCGCAAAGTCGCAATCGTGGGCTCGGCGCGCATTCCGTTTGCGCGCGGCAACACCGCCTATGTGGAAGAAACCAACCTCTCCATGCTGGGGACCGCGCTGGGCGGGCTGGCCGAGAAATACGGCCTGAAGGGCGAAAAGATCGACGAGGTCATGGCCGGCGCGGTGATCGGGCATTCCCGTGATTTCAACCTCGCCCGGGAAGCGACGCTGGACGCCGGCTTCTCGCCGCGCACACCGGGCACGACGATGCAGATCGCTTGCGGAACGAGCCTGCAGGCGGCCCTCACCCTGGGCGCCAAGATCGCCGCGGGCGAGATCGACAGCGGCATTGCGGCGGGCTCCGACACGGTCAGCGACAGCCCCATCGTGTTCGGCAACAAGTTTCAGCACCGGCTGCTCGATGTGAACAAGGCCCGTTCGACCGGCGAGAAGTTCAAGGCTTTCAAGGGCTTTTCCTTCGGGGAACTGACCCCGGTTGCGCCCTCGGTCAACGAGCCGCGCACCGGCATGTCCATGGGCCAACATTGCGAATTGATGGCCAAGCAATGGGGCGTGACCCGCCAGGAGCAGGATGAGCTCGCCGTTGCCAGCCACCGTAACGCGGCCAAGGCCTATGACGAGGGTTTCCACGATGACCTGCTGGTGCAGTGCGCGGGCCTCGTGCGCGACAACAATGTCCGGCCCGATGCCAATCTGGACAAGATGGCGACGCTGAAGCCGGCCTTCGACAAATCGGGCAATGGCACGCTCACGGCTGGCAATTCCACGCCGCTGACCGATGGCGCATCCTCGGTGCTGCTGGCCAGCGAAGACTGGGCGAAAGCGCGCGGCCTGCCCGTGCTGGCCTACCTCACCATGGGCCGGGTGGCCGGCAATGACTTCGCCCATGGCGAAGGCTTGCTGATGGCGCCGACCATTGCCGTCAGCGAAATGCTGGCCCGCGCCAACCTCACATTCGACCAGATCGACTATTTCGAGCTGCACGAAGCCTTTGCCGCGCAGGTCCTGTGTACCCTCAAGGCCTGGAATGACCCGGCCTATTGCAAGGACGTGCTGGGCCGCGACAGCGTGCTGGGGCCTGTCGACCCGGCCAAGATCAACGTCAAGGGCTCGAGCCTGGCCTATGGTCACCCGTTCGCCGCGACCGGCGCGCGCATCCTTGGGCTGACGGCCAAGCTGCTTTCGACCGAACCCGGCAAGCGCGCGCTGCTCAGCGTGTGCACGGCTGGTGGCATGGGTGTGGCGGCTCTGGTAGAAAGCGCGGCATGAGCGACAATGTCGTCAAGTTCAGGCGGCCCGAGAAGAAGCCCGAGCCGCCGGTAAGAAAGCCCGGCGGCCCGCTGCCGGGCTGGGTACCGTTTGCCGTGCTGGTGGCGGTTGCCGTCGCGATCTATGCCCTGCGACAGGCGGGCCTGTTCGGCTGACGCATTTTTGATCCGTTCCGCCGCCTTTCGGGGCAATTGAGCATCCCGTTCTCGTGTTCGTGAACGCCGCGCAAAGCCATTCCGGCTTCGTGATTGTCAACAGCGTGTTAATAATCCGGCTCTGCTTTACGCTTAGGTCAATCTTTTGCTTGTCAGTGGACGGATTACCGTAATACCGTCCACCAATCTTGACCGGCGGGTAAAAACCGCCGGGCAGGGGTCCATTTGCAGTTTCCGGCAAGAGACCGGGACGGAAAAAACTTCAGGAAATTCCACAAGGAGATGGGACGAGAATGAAATTCACTCAGATTCTCAAGGCTGCCGCGCTCGCCGGCACGGTATCGCTGATGGCGATCACCGCTGCACAGGCCGTGACGCTGCGTTTGGGCAATGGCGGCGAGCCCGGCTCGATCGACCCCCATCACGCCGAAGGCGACTGGGAAAACCGCATCATCGGCGACTATATCGAAGGCCTGATGACGGAAG
>CAMLOA010000180.1 GCA_946481445.1 uncultured Devosia sp.
GGTATTTGAGGATGGAGGTTTCCTTGTCGGTCAGCCGCACCTTGCCGCCGTCATTGGCCTCGAGCAGCTTGGCCGAGGGCTGGAAGCTGTATTGGCCGATGGTGAAGACCACGTCCTCGCTCTGGTCGTGCTGGCGCAGGGCGGCGTTGACGCGTGCCAGCAGGACCGGGAAGCGGAAGGGCTTGGTGAGGTAGTCATTGGCGCCGGCATCGAGCCCGCGGATCTGGTCGGCATCGGTATCATGCCCGGTCAGCATCAGGATGGGACTCTTGAAGCCCTCGCCGCGCAGCACCTTGACCGCCTCGCGACCATCCATGTCCGGCAGGCCGACATCGAGGATCACCAGATCGATATTGTGCTCCCGTGTCGCCTTGAGCGCGTCATTGGCCGTCGCGGCCTCGTAGACGTCGAATTCGCGCTGCTCCCTGAGCTGTTCCACCAGAGTCTGGCGCAGGTCCGCGTCGTCATCGACCAAAAGGATGCGTCGCTTGTTCATTATTGTCTCCGGGTCTTTGCATCGGCCCGCCCAAGGGTCACAGTATTGCGACCGGTTTTTGGCCAGCCAATCACAACGGTGTTATGTGGCCAGCAACGAAGATGGCCCGCACTAAGTTGCAGATACGTCCGGCAAATCTACGCCTCGGAAGATGAACGGCGCCCGAACAATGCCGAGCCCACGCGGACATGGGTGGCGCCCATGGCGATGGCCGTTTCGAAATCGCCGCTCATGCCCATGGACAGCTGGTCGACCCCTGCCGTGCGCGCCAGCATGGCCAGCTGCGCGAAGTAGGGTCCGGGCGGCACCCCATCGGGCGGAATGCACATCAGCCCCACCACGTCGAGCCCATGGACGGAGCGGCAGCGGGCGACGAAATCGGCGGCCTCGGCCGGCGCGATGCCGGCCTTCTGCGCTTCGCCGCCGATATTGACCTGCACGAAGCAGGGCAGCCGGCGCCCGGCGCGATCCATCTCGGCCGCCAGCATGCCGGCGAGCTTGTCGCGATCCACCGTTTCGATGACGTCGAACAGGGCGACGGCGTCGCGCACCTTGTTGGTCTGCAGCGGCCCGATCAGGTGCAGCTTGAGGTCGGGGTAGCGCGCGCGCAGGGAAGGCCACTTGTCCCTGGCTTCCTGTACCCGGTTTTCCCCGAACACGCGCTGGCCGGCGGCCAGGAACGGCTCGATCGCCTCGGCCGGGAAGGTCTTGGACACGGCAACCAGTTCCACCGAACGGGGCGGCTGGTCGAAGCGCGCCGCAGCCTTGGCGATGCGGCTGCGGATATAGCTCAGCGCGGCGGGTGCCGAATCCATGCTTTCGCCCTGTTACTGTTGACCTTGGCGGGGAATTCTGATGGATGGTCGCCTAGCCAAAAACCCCCATAAACGCAAGCAGCGCCGGACATTTGCAAGGCCAGGCGACAGTTGACCCGAGGACGAACCCGTGAGCGGCGAACGCTACAATCCGCGCGAAACCGAACCCAAGTGGCAGAAGATCTGGGAGGAGCGCCAGAGCTTCGTGGCCTCCAACGACGATTCGCGCGAGCCCTATTATGTGCTCGAGATGTTCCCCTATCCCTCGGGCCGTATCCATATGGGCCATGTGCGCAACTACGCCATGGGCGACGTGGTGGCGCGCTACTTCCGTGCCAAGGGCCGCAATGTGCTGCACCCCATGGGCTGGGATGCCTTCGGCCTGCCGGCGGAAAACGCCGCCATCGAGCGCGGGCTCAATCCGGGGGCGTGGACGCGGCAGAACATCGCGGCGATGAAGACCCAGCTCAAGTCCATGGGCCTAGCCATCGACTGGACGCGCGAGATTGCCACCTGCGAACCCGAATATTACCGGCACCAGCAGGCCATGTTCATCGACATGATGCAGGCGGGGCTGGTCACCCGCAAGAAATCCAAGGTCAACTGGGACCCGGTCGACATGACCGTGCTGGCCAACGAACAGGTGATCGACGGGCGGGGCTGGCGCTCGGGCGCCATTGTCGAGCAGCGCGAGCTGACCCAGTGGTTCTTCAAGATCTCCGACTTCGCCGAGGACCTGCTCGGCGCGCTGGACGGGCTGACCGAATGGCCCGAAAAGGTGCGCGTCATGCAGCGCAACTGGATCGGCAAGTCCGAGGGCCTGCGCCTGCTGTTCGAGCTGGTGCCGGGCAACGCCACCGCCGCGACCAGCATCGACGTCTTCACCACGCGGCCCGACACGATCTTCGGCGCTTCCTTCATCGCGCTGTCGCCCGACCATCCGCTCACCGCCGAACTGGCGGCGGGCAATGCCGAGCTGAGCGAATTCGTGGCTGAATGCCATCGCCAGGGCACCGCCACCGAGACCCTGGAAAAGGCCGAGAAAAAAGGCGTCTTCACTGGGCTCCATGTGAAGCATCCGGTGGTCGAGGGCGCGACCCTGCCGGTCTATGTCGCCAATTTCGTGCTGATGGATTATGGCACCGGCGCCATTTTCGGCTGCCCCGCACACGACCAGCGCGACCTGGACTTCGCCCGCAAATATGGCCTGTCGGTCAAGCCGGTCGTGCTGCCGGCCGGCGCCGATGCGGCCACGTTCGCGGTAGACGACCTGGCCTATACCGATGCCGGCACCATCTTCAATTCCGGTTTCCTCGACGGCCTGCCGATCGAAGACGCCAAGAAGGCGATTGCGGCGCACTTTGCCGGCCGCCAGGTCGATGGCCAGCCGCAGGGCAAGGTGGAGGTCAACTACCGCCTGCGCGACTGGGGCCTGTCACGCCAGCGCTATTGGGGCGCCCCGATCCCCATCATCCACTGCGAGGTCTGCGGCACCATCCCGGTGCCCAAGAAGGACCTGCCGGTCGTGCTGCCCGACGACGTCAGCTTCGACAAGCCGGGCAATGCGCTCGACCATCACCCGACCTGGAAGCATGTCGATTGCCCGCAATGTGGGGCGCCGGCAAGGCGCGAAACCGACACGATGGATACCTTCGTCGATTCGTCGTGGTATTTCGCCCGCTTCACCGCGCCGCATGCCGACACGCCCACCGTCCCGGCCATTGCCAACCGCTGGCTGCCGGTGGACCAGTATATCGGTGGCGTCGAGCATGCCATCCTGCACCTGCTCTATTCGCGCTTCTTCACCCGCGCCATGAAGGCGACCGGCCATGTTGGGCTGGACGAACCCTTCAAGGGCCTGTTCACCCAGGGCATGGTGACGCACGAAACCTACAAGTCGGCCCGTGGCGAATGGGTGCCACCCTCCGAAGTCGTGCTGGAAACAACAGGAGAGCTGCGTACCGCCCGCCATCTGGCCACCGGGGAATCCATTTCCATCGGCTCGGTGGAAAAGATGAGCAAATCCAAGAAGAATGTGGTCGATCCCGACGAGATCGTGGCCACCTATGGCGCCGACACGGCCCGCTGGTTCATGCTGTCCGATTCCCCGCCCGAGCGCGACGTGCAGTGGACCGAGGCTGGCGTGGAAGGCGCCAGCCGCTTCCAGCAGCGCATCTGGCGCCTGGTCGGAGAAACGATCGAACTTGTTGAACAGTTCGGTTCGGCTGTTATCGTTTCCGATGACGATGAGGCACTGGCCTTGCGCAAGATCGTCCACCGCGCCGTGCATAATGTCGGCGGGGATATTGAGGGCCTGCGCTTCAACCGGGCCGTGGCGCAGATCTACGAGCTGACCAACGCCCTGGCGCGCTCGGTGGGGCTGGTCTCGGCCAATGCCGCGGCCCGCCTGGATGCGCAGCGGCAAGGCGTCGAGTGCCTGGTGCAGCTCATCGCGCCGATGATGCCGCATCTGGCTGAATCCTGCTGGGAGCTGCTGGGCAAGACCGGTCTGGTTGCCGATGCCCCTTGGCCGCAGGTCGATCCGGCCTTGCTGGTGGATGACAGTGTCACCCTGCCCATCCAGGTCAATGGCAAGCGCCGCGGCGAGATCGTCGTGCCCAAGGGGCTGCCCGCGGCCGAGGTGGAAAAACGCGTCTTGTCTAACGAGGCGGTTACCCGCATGCTGGACGGCAAGTCGCCCAAAAAGATCGTCATCGTCCCCGACAGGATCGTCAATGTCGTCATCTAGGCCAGCCCGCCGCCTCGCCATTGCCGGACTGATCCTGGCCATGGCCGGCGCCCTGGCGGGCTGCGCCAGCTTCCGGCCGGTCTATAGCGGCACGCTGGCGAGCCAGCCGGAATTGAACCTGGTCTATGCCAAGCCCAATTCGCGGCTGGAGCAGGTGGTCTACCAGGAACTGGCCCTGCGCCTTGGCGAATCGGACAGCCCGACCGCGGCCCGCGCCAGCGTGTTCGTGGCCGCGTCCCCCTCGGACCTGTCCATGTCGGCCACGGTCAACCCCGCCAAGCCGCTCGAAGTGGTGGTGACGGCGGTTCTCACCATAACCCCCAGCGACGGCAGCGAGGCCATTCGCATCACCCGCCGCGCCACGGCCAACTATACCCGCAGCGGCCAGGTCCTGGCCGATCGGGCGGCCGCTGCCGAGGCTGCGGAACGGGCCGCAAAATCGGCTGCCGAATCCCTGCGCCTGGCAGTCCTGGCCGATCTCAGCCGCTGATGGGTGCGCTCAAGGCGCATGAAGTCGCCCGTTTCCTTGCCCGTCCCGACATTTCCGAAGGCATCTTCCTGGCCTATGGCCCCGATGCCGGCCTGGTGCGCGAAACCGCGCAGCGCCTGATTCGCCAGCTTTCGGGCGACGACCCGGAAGCGGCCAGCATCGTCACCCTGGATGGCGCCGAACTGGATGCCGATCCGACCCTCCTGGCCGTGGAAGCCCGGACGATGTCGCTGTTCGGTGGCAAGCGCATCGTGCGCGTGCGCGGCGCGGGCAAGTCGCTGGTCATGACGCTGACCGAATTGCGGGACGATCCGGGCGGCGCGGCCATCGTGCTCGAGGCCGGTAACCTGCCGCCGCGGGATGCCCTGCGTGCACTGGTCGAGGCCGCCCGGTTCGGCCGCGCCCTGCCATGCTACCCCGACAGCGACGAAACGCTGACGGCCCTGATGCGGGAAGCCTTCAACCAGGCCGGCATCCGGGCCGATGCCGATGTCATCACCACGCTGCGGGAAATCCTGGGCAACGACCGGGAAATCACCAGGCGGGAGCTGGAAAAGCTGTGTCTCTACGCCGCCGGCAGCAAGGCGCTGTCGCGCGAGGATGTGCTGCTGCTCTGCGCCGATAACGGCATGCTGGTCATCGACGCCATCCTTGATGCCACCGGCAGCGGACATGCCGAAAAGCTCGAGCTGGCCCTCAACCGGGCCCTGGCCT
>CAMLOA010000181.1 GCA_946481445.1 uncultured Devosia sp.
CTCCACCATGGCCAGCACGCCCTGCAGGGTCATGCCACCGGCCAGCGCACGCTGCCCGCCCATCTGGATGGCGACACCATCGGCCATGGGATCGGAGAAGGGCATGCCGAATTCGATGATGTCGGATCCCGCCTGCGGCAGGGCCTCCATGATCGCCTGGCTGGTGGCCAGGTCGGGATCACCGGCCATGACATAGGTGACGAGGGCAGGGCGGTTGGCAGCCCTGGTTTCGGCGAAGCGCCGATCGATACGCGTGGTCATGACTAGAGGAGCCCCAGATACTTGCCGACACTTTCGACGTCCTTGTCGCCGCGCCCGGACAGGCACAGCACGATGGACTGGTCCTTGCCCATGGATGGCGCGACCTTCATCAGCTGTGCCAGGCCATGCGCCGATTCCAGCGCCGGAATGATGCCTTCCAGCTTCGTGCACAGCTGGAAGGCCTCGAGTGCCTCGTCGTCGGTTATGGGCGCGTAGGTCACGCGCCTGGTGTCGTGCAGGAATGCGTGTTCCGGGCCGACACCGGGATAATCGAGGCCGGCGGAAATGGAATGGCCTTCCAGAATTTGCCCGTCCCGATCCTGCAGCAGATAGGTGCGGTTGCCGTGCAGCACGCCGGGGCGGCCGCCCGTCATTGATGCGGCGTGGCCGTTCTCCACCTCGATGCCGTGCCCGCCGGCTTCGGCCCCGTAGAGCGCCACCTCTGGATCGTCGAGGAAGGCATGGAAGGTGCCGATGGCGTTCGAGCCGCCCCCCACGCAGGCAACCACGGCATCGGGCAGCCCGCCTTCCGTCTCCTTGAACTGCGCCTTGAGTTCGGTGCCGATCACCGACTGGAAGTCACGCACCATTTCCGGATAGGGATGCGGGCCTGCCGCCGTGCCGATGAGGTAATAGGTGGTGTCCACATTGGTCACCCAGTCCCGCAGCGCCTCGTTCATGGCGTCCTTGAGCGTACCGGCCCCGGCCGTCACCGGCCGCACTTCGGCGCCCAGCATCTTCATGCGCAGGACATTGGGCTTCTGCCGCTCGACGTCGGTTGCGCCCATGAAGATGGTGCAGGGCAGGTCGAACTTGGCACAGACCGTGGCCGTGGCCACGCCATGCTGGCCGGCGCCCGTCTCGGCAATGACGCGCGTCTTGCCCATGCGCTTGGCGAGCAGGATCTGGCCCAGGCAATTGTTGATCTTGTGGCTGCCGGTGTGGTTGAGCTCCTCGCGCTTGAACCACACCTTGGCGCCGCCCAGATGCTCGGTGAGGCGCCGCGCGAAATAGAGTGGGCTCGGCCGGCCGGCATAATGGACCGAGAGGTCCTTGAGCTCGGCCTGGAAGGCCGCATCGGTCTTGGCCTCGCGATAGTGGCGCTCGAGGTCGAGGATCAGCGGCATGAGCGTTTCAGCGACGAAGCGGCCGCCGAACTGGCCGAAGCGGCCATGCTCGTCCGGGCCGTTGCGCAGGGAATTGAGGCCGTCCGAATCCACTTGGTCCATCCTTCGATACTGGCCGCTGCCGGCCAGCACGACCGGAGGGCAAAAAGCTTATACGGCGGCGCGGGCGTTGCGGATGAAGGCCTCGACCAATCGCTTGTCCTTCACGCCCGGCGCAGTCTCGACGCCCGAGGACACGTCCACCCCATAGGGGCGCACCGTCCGGACGGCTTCGGCGACGGTCTGCGGCGTCAGGCCACCGGAAAGCATGAAGGGGATGGACGGGTCAAGCGCCTTGAGCAGGCTCCAGTCGAAGGTTTCGCCCAGACCGCCCGGCCGGTCGGCCCCCTTGGGGGGCTTGGCATCGAGCAGGATGGAGTCGGCCACATCGACGAAACCGGCCACGTGGCTGACATCCTCGGCCGTCCCGATGGGCAGCGCCTTCATGATCTCGACGCCGGCTTCGGCCCGGATGGCCTCGACGCGATGCGGCGTTTCAGGGCCATGCAATTGGATCCAGTCCGGCCCCAGCGCCGCCACTTCGGCAACGCAGCTATTGTCCGGATTGACCAGCACCACGCAGGTCTGGATTCGGCCGCGCGCCTCCGAAATGAGCTGCGCGATCTCTTCGATCGACACATGGCGGGGCGAACGCGGGAAATGCATGAAGCCCACCATGTCGGCGCCCGCCGCAATGGCGGTTTCCAGGATTTCGGGGGTCTTGATGCCGCAAATCTTGACGATCAGGGGGTCGGCCATAGGGGTGCTCAGCGCAGCTCCAGGAGGTCATCGACATCGGTCTGGGTGGTGCCCTGACCTTGGTTGCGGCGCAGCGTTTCCAGCTCGCCGTTGAGCAATTGGGCTTCGCGTCGCCAGTGTTTCTCGCGGCGGCGGTGGTGCCCCTGCGCAAACCAGGTTGCGGTGCCGCCCAGAAGCACGCCTACCAGCAGCACCACATAGAGCACCACGAACAGCGGCACGCCGTAGCCAGGCTCGGCCGCAGCGGCGTCGTTCACTGCGAAGGGATTGAAGTTGACGGTCACCAGGTGCCGGTTGGCCAGGGCAAACACAATCAGGCCCAGTGAGAGCGGGACGAGAATCACCCAGCCGACAATGCGATTGACCATATAGCCCTATCCGGTTGGAGCCCTTGCCCCGTTACGAACGGTTGAGCCGTTCGCGGATTTCCTTGCCGGCCTTGAACTGCGGCACATACTTCTCGCCCACATCGACCTGCTCGCCGGTGCGCGGATTGCGCCCGACGCGGGCGGGCCGGTTCTTGACCGAGAAGGCGCCGAAGCCGCGCAGCTCCACCCGGTCGCCCCGGGCCATTGCGTCCCCGATCTCGTCCAGGATGGCGTTGACGATGTTTTCGATATCCCG
The DNA here is from genome assembly GCA_946481445.1 of uncultured Devosia sp. The sequence goes on from CAMLOA010000181.1 coordinate 2,811, forward strand.
CTGGAACAGATGCGGATTTTCCGCTGCCAGCTTTTCGACGAGTTCCGACTTGATCATCTCTGGCTCCACAGTCCAAACGCCGCCTTGCCCCCCATTCAGGGGGCGAGGTCAACCTGCCAAAGGGAAACCAACCCGTCAAGCGTGATGGGGCCGGCGGACGACAGGCCCAGGGCCACGCGGGCCTGTTCCCCAAGGATCGTGCCGACGAGGTCAAGGCCACCTGCCGGCTGCGGCCACCAGGTGAGGATGTCGAGGTCGGCGGCCAGCCCAAGCTCGGCCTCGAGCCAGGCCAGGGCCTCAGCCTCCCCGCCGATGGCATCGATGAGACCTGTCTCCACCCCCACCCGCCCCGTGACGATGCGGCCATCCGCCATCGCCAGCGCCGCCGGCCGCGCCAGGCCCCGCCGCTCGGCGACGACATCGACGAACCACTGGAAGCTGTCGTCCACCAGCGCCGCGATCGACTCGCGGGCCGGCCCTTCCATGGGCTCGTCGAAATCCGGTTCGGCCTTGAGCGGGCCCGAGGCCACCTTGTCGAGGTCGATGCCGATCGTTTCCATCAGCTTGCCGGCATTGACATGCTGGTAGAGCACGCCGATCGAGCCGACGATGGAGAGGCGCCGCGCGAAGATGCGGTCGGTGGCTATGGCGGTCATGTAGGCGGCCGATGCGCCCAGTTCCTTGATCACTGCCACGGTGGGCTTGGCCGCACGCAGCACGGCCAGCGCCTCATAGAGCTCCTCGCCGCCCGCCGTGGTGCCGCCCGGCGAATTGATGGCCACGATCACCGCCTTGACACTGTCGTCCTCGGCAATGGCCTCGATGGCCCGCAGGCGCCCTGGATCGGTGGTAATTGTGCCATCGATCACCAGCCGCGCCACATGGTCCCCGGCAGGGGAATCGGGCCAGGCAAAGCGGCCGATGGCCACCACCGCGGCGATCGCCAGGGCGATAAAGGCCAGCACCCGCCAGCGGCCGCGCGATCTGCGGTAGGTTTCCGCGGCCATGGTCGCATGGGGATCGGGGGAATATTCGGACATGGCGGCGCTCGCTCTGGGCAGGAAGGGGCAGACTAGTCTGGTCTGGCCCGGTCGGCCAGTTGCCGCACCATGAATCGGGCCGCGTCTTCGTAGCTGGCCAGCTTGTCGGCCAGCTCTCCGGTTTCGGCAATGATGAAACCATGCTTCTGCCAGAACGGAATCGAGCCGTTGACAGCGACCAGGCTCATGGTCGGATACCCGGCGCGCGTGGCGTGGCCGATGAGATCGGTGACCACCCTGCCCGCCGCGCCCGTGCCCCGGGCTGACGGCAGCAGGGCCAGATCATGCAAATAGTAGGTTCCGGCATCGGGCGGGATCGCGCCGAGCAGCGAATTGAGTGCGGGCAGCTGCCGAAACCGCCACGGATGCGAGAACACATAGCCGGCGGGGGCGCCACCGATCTCGAGCAGCCGTGCGCCTTCGGGGTAGAGGCGCAGCCGTTCGACGAAGACGGCGGTATCCTCGGGAAAGCCGGGATGCACCTCTGCCGCGATGGCTTCGACGGCGGGGATGTCGAACGTGGTGAGGCTGCGCCAGTGAATGCCCGTTTGCATGGCACCGTTAAAAAGCAAAAGGCCCGCGCTCACAAGCGCGGGCCAGGATTGGCGGATGCGACAGAATTACTTGGTGTCGCGGTCCTTGAGGGCAGCGCCCAGGATGTCGCCGAGCGAAGCGCCCGAATCGGACGAACCATAGGCAGCCACGGCTTCCTTCTCCTCGGCGATTTCGAGCGCCTTGATGGAAAGCTGGATGCGGCTGGTCTTGCGGTCATACTGGGTGACGCGCGCATCGACCTTCTCGCCCTTGGAGAAGCGCTCCGGACGCTGGTCGTTGCGGTCGCGGCTGAGGTCGGCGCGACGGATGAACGCGGTCATCTCGGTGTCGGCGATGCGGACTTCGATGCCCCCATCATTGACCTCGATGACGGTACCGGTCACGACCGAGCCCTTCTTGATGCCGCCTTCGCCAGCGGTGTCGGCAGCGGTCTCGCCGGTGGCGAGCTGCTTGATGCCCAGGCTGATGCGTTCCTTCTCGACATCGACGTCGAGCACCTTGGCCTGGACGATGTCGCCGCGGTTATAGTCTTCCAGGGCCACTTCGCCCGACTTCTGCCAGTCGAGGTCGGAGAGGTGCACCATGCCGTCCACATCGCCGTCGAGGCCGATGAACAGGCCGAACTCGGTCTTGTTCTTGACTTCGCCTTCGATGACGGAGCCGACCGGGAACTTCTCGGCAAAGCTTTCCCACGGATTCTGCAGGGTCTGCTTGAGGCCCAGCGAGATGCGGCGCTTGTCCGGGTCGACTTCCAGCACGACGACTTCGACTTCCTGGGAGGTCGAGACGATCTTGCCAGGGTGGACGTTCTTCTTGGTCCAGCTCATTTCCGAGACGTGGATCAGGCCTTCGA
>CAMLOA010000182.1 GCA_946481445.1 uncultured Devosia sp.
CGTGCTGGCCACCGACCCGATGGCCAAGGTCGATATCCCGCTCCACTGCCGGCAGAACGGGCATGACTGCGTGGTGTCGACCGAAGCCGGCGTGCTCAGGTTCGAGATCGTCAAGGGCTGAGCGCGCTCAGAAGTTCGGCCGTGGCCGGGGGAAGGGCACCGCATCGCTGGCCACGGGCAGGCCGGGCCGCAGGTCGCCGTCCAGCGCCGCCTCGGCCACCGGCGCGGTGAAGACCGGAATATGGGCGGGGCGCGGGCGCGGCAGGCTCACGCCCACGGCGATGCGGCCGAGGTCGGTTGCCACATAGGACAGGCCAGCCACCACATCGTTGAGGTAGCTGGGCTGGCCCTCCAGGCCCATGGGAAAGGCGGCTTCCTGGGTGGCGACATAGGCCTTGGCATCCTTGCCGCAGATCAGCGGCCGCATGTCCAGCGGCGCTGCGCCGGGATTGTTGCCCAGCGTCAGCACCGACTGGCCGGTCGGGCGGGCGGCGCCCGAAAGCCCCTTGAGCAGCAGTTCGGCAGCGCGCTCGTTGCGATCGCGGGCCGATGATCCGCCCAGCACCACCGCCAGCAGCTTGCGGCCGTTGCGTTCCACCGTCGCCACCATGTTGAGGCCGGACGAACAGACATAGCCGGTCTTCATGCCCGTCGTGCCGGCAAACTTGGTCAAAAGCTCGTTCTGCGATTCAAGGCTCGCCTTGCCCAGTTGCACCACTTCGGTGCCGAACATGGGCATGAACTGGGGGAAGCTCTGCCGGATATAGAGGCCCAGCACCGCCAGGTCGCGTGCCGATGTCACCTGGGCCGGATCGTGCAGTCCGTTCGGATTGGTGAAGCGCGTGGCCGTCAGCCCCATGCGGGCGGCCACGTCATTCATCTTGGCGACGAACCCCGCCTCGCTGCCGCCGACCGTCTCGGCAATGGCGACGGCCACGTCATTGGCGGACTTGACGATCATGACATAGAGCGCGTCCTGCAGCGTCAGCGCGCTGCCCAGCGGCAGGCCGGACTTGGAGGGCGCCTGGTTGATCGCGTTCTGCGACAGGATGACCGGCGTATCCAGGGTCACCGTACCCTTGGCCAGTTCCTCGAAGGCGACATAGGCCGTCATCATCTTGGTCAGCGAGGCCGGGTGCCAGGGCTGGCCGGCTTCCTGCGCATAGAGCACTTCGAGCGTATCCATGTCGACAAGCAGGAGCGGATTAGCCCGCGCGGGCGCCAGGGCGAGCAGCGCCAGGGCAAGCACGAGGACGAAACGGCGGACAAGCTGCAAGGGAAGTCGGCTCCGGCAGGGTGGGCAATTGCCGCCCCTCATAGCAGCGCCTATCCCCGACCTCAATGCAGCCGGGGCAACACTGACGGGCATTTGAACCTGCTGACAGCTTCTGTCGCTCCCGGGTCCGACAACGTCCCCATAACACGAGGAGACATGCCCATGACCACGATCCTGACCATTCTGACCGAGGGCTTTGCCGATTGGGAAACCGCGCTGCTCAATGCGGGGGCGCGGCAGTATTACGGCATCACCACGCTGTTCGCGACGCCGGGCGGCAAGCCGGTCCGCTCGGCGGGCGGCCTGCTGGTCACCCCGGACGTGGCGGTGGAGGACATCGATGTCGGCGCGATCGATGCGCTGGTGGTCAATGGCGGTACGGCCTGGAGCCAGCCGGACGCGCCCGATATTTCGGCCACGCTGATGGCGGCGCGCGACGCCGGCAAGACGGTGGCGGCCATTTGCGATGCAACGCTGGCCCTGGCCAGGGCAGGCCTGCTCGACGGGATCGCCCACACCTCCAACTCGGCCGAGAACCTGGCTCCGACCGGCTATGCCGGTGCGGCCCATTATCGGGACCAGCCCTCGGCCGTGGTGTCCGGACGCATCGTCACGGCGCCGGGCACGGCGCCGGTGAGCTTCATGGGCGGCGTGCTCGAAACGCTGGGCCTGCGCGACGGCAATCTCGATTTCTATCTCGGCATGTATGGCGCCGAGCACAAGGCGGCCTGAGCCCGCCCGGGGCGGCCGCCTCTCCCCGGGGTGGGAGAGGCCGCATCCAGCCTATACGGGCAGCATCAGCGTGGTCTCGCGGCGGACGATTGCCGCGAGCGGCAGGTCGGCGGCGGACTGGCCGACGCGCAGTGTGAAGCTGCCGGCTTCGACCAGCCAATGCGCCGCCTGCGGCCTGTAGAAGGCAAAGGCGCGGGCATCGAGGCTGAGGGTGACCTGGCGGGACTCCCCCGCCGCGAGGGCCAGCTTGGCAAAGGCCTTGAGCTCCTTTTCGGGCCGCGGATCGCTCGCATCGTCGTCGCCGACATAGAGCTGGACCACCGCAGAGCCGTCCCGCGCGCCGGTATTGGTGACGGTAACGGTCACCGAGACGGCGCCGTCCGCTTCGAAGGCGCTGTCATCGATGCTGAGATCGGAGAGGGCAAAGGTGGAATAGCCCAGCCCGAAGCCGAACGGGAACAGCGGCGCGATGCCGTGCTTGTCATAGTGGCGGTAGCCGACAAACACGCCTTCCTCATAGCGCACCTTGCCCGCAAGACCGGGATAGACCTCGCGGTCCTGGCTATGGGCCGGGTTGTCGCTCCACTGCCGGGGGAAGGTCTGCGGCAGGCGGCCGGAGGGTTCGGCGGCGCCGGTCAGCACATCGGCGATGGCATTGCCTGCCTCCTGGCCCGGATACCAGGCCTCGAGCAGCGCCGCGACCGAACCGATCCAGGGCATTTCCACCGGTCCGCCGGTCTGCAGCACTACGATCGTGTTGGGATTGGCCTGGGCAATGGCGGCGACCAGTTCGTTCTGCCGCCCGGGCAGCACGATGGAGGGCAGGTCGGACCCCTCGGTATCCCATTCGCCGTTGCGGCCGACAAAGACGATGGCGGCATCGGCATTGCGTGCCATGCGCACGGCCTCGGTCATGGCGTCGTCGCCCAGCGGCAGGCCGATTCCCGCGGCAAAGGCAGCCAGGCCCAATGTGGCGAAGTCCTTGGTGGCGAACTCGATCACCACCTCATGGGCGCGGCCAGCCTCGAGATCGGCCAGGCCCACGACCTCATCGCATCCCTCCTCGAAGAAGGTGCGCCCCTTGGTCCAGTTGGTCCAGGCATCGGCGACCAGCCTGCCATCGACGAATACCTTGGCGAAACCGGCCGAATAGATGCCGACGCGATGCGTGCCCGACACCTGTGGCGTGAAGGAGCCGGTCAGCCGGGCGGAGAAATGCAGCGCATCGACCTTGCCCTCGGCGATCCGGCCGATCCAGAAGGCCTGCGCCTCGTCCTGGCTGCCCACATGCACGGGCTCACCGCTGAGCTTGTCATTGGCAAAATATTCGACCTTGAACGCACCGCGGATCACCGGCTCGAAGCGGTGGTTGGTGCAACCGGGGGCATAGGCGAGGCGCTGTTCGCCTAGCGCCGAGACCAGCCCGTCCCAGGGCGAGATGCGGTAATGGGCATTGAGCTGAGCCGAGCCGCCGCCCATGATCTGCGCGGTTTCGGCATTGGGGCCGATCACGGCAATGGTGCCCTCGGCCTTGAGCGGCAGCACGCCATTGTTCTTGAGCAGCACCGTCGCCTCGGCGCCGGCGCGGCGGATGAGGGCGCGGTGTTCTGGCCGGTCATCGGCGCGCTCATGGAAGTCGCGGTGGTCGTCGAGCGAGCCGACCCGCTCCATCAGCCGCAGCATGGCCAGCACGCGCTGGTCCAGCGTTTCCATGCTGACTTCGCCGGCCTTGACGGCGTCGATCAGCTTCTGCCCGCGATCGCGCGGGGGGCCGGGCATTTCGAGGTCGAGGCCGGCATTGACCGTGGGGGCCGTCGAATGCGACCCGAACCAGTCCGACATGACGATGCCGTCATAGCCCCAGTCCTTGCGCAGCACGTCGGTCAGCAGCCAGTTGTGTTCGGAGGTAAAGGTGCCGTTGAGCCGGTTATAGGAGCTCATCACGCCCCAGGTCTCGGCCTTCTTGACCGCCCATTCGAAGGGGATGAGGTAGATTTCCCGCAGGGCGCGCTCGTCGATCTCGCTCGAAATCGTGGTGCGCTCGATCTCCGATTCATTGCCGGCAAAGTGCTTGATGGTGGCGCCGATGCCCTGGCCCTGCAGGCCCCTGATATAGCCCACGGCCAGCTCGGCGCTGAGGATGGGGTCTTCCGAATAGCATTCGAAATTGCGGCCATTGGTGACCGAGCGGTGGATATTGACCGTGGGCGCCAGCAGCATATGGGCATTCTTGGATTTGACCTCGTCGGCCAGGGCCGCGCCGATCTCTTCGAGGAGAGCCACGTTCCAGGTCGAGCCCAGCGCGATGCCGACCGGGAAGCTGGCCGACTTGACGCCGCCGATCAGCGAGCCGCCGCCGCGCGCGCCATTGGGGCCGTCCGTCACCCGCAGCTTGCCGATGCCCAGCCGTTCAACGGCCGGAACGCTCCAGAAGTCCTCGCCCGAGAGGATGGAGACCTTCTCCTCCAGTGTCATCTGCTGGCACAGCTGGTTGATACGGTCGCTCATGGGAAAGGGCTCCTCGGCAGTCTTGTTGTGGTCGAGACAAAGACAGCCCCTGTGGGGGGCTGTCAATTCAGGCGGGCAGGTCGGCCGGTCGAATGGTCAGCGTGCGCTGATCGGCGCCTTGCGGGTGCGGCCCCAGACCACGAACAGGGCCAGGGCCAGGAGCACCAGGTTCACTGGCAGCATGCCGTACTCGGCCCGCGACAGGTGCACACCCATGGCCAGCACCTGGATGGTGGCAAGGCCCGCCGCCGCCAGCGGCGTCAAAAAGGGCAGGATGCGGGTCAGCGCCGGCAGGATGAGGCCGATGGCGCCCAGGATTTCCATGGTGCCGATGAAACGGGTGAGCAGTTCCGGATAGTCGCCGGCATAGCCCATGCCGCTTGCCACCAGCGCGTCGATCGGCTGGCTCAGCTTCATGAACCCGGCCATCAGGTAGATGGCCGCCAGCAGCGCCTGAACCACCCACAAGCCGATAGTCCACCCGTTGCGGCCGGTGGCACCCGAAGTCACGTCCGTCATGTCTGCTCCCCGTTCATGGCCGGTGCGACAAATGCACCCTAGGCACAGAAGATAACTGCGTTTATATTTGTGCCTGAGTTACGCACAAGAAGGCACATCCATGTCACTGCATGACACCTCAAAATCCGCCAACTGCCACGCCATGAGCGACGTGCTCAACCGCATCGGCGACAAGTGGAGCGTCATGGTGGTGGGCCTGCTGGGCCGCAATG